>NZ_JAGBIX010000024.1:0-3863 GCF_017934775.1 Kandleria sp.
ATTCGAACCCGTGAATGCATGCGTGAAAGGCATGTGAGTTAACCGTTTCTCCAATCCGCCACTGGCGCCTGTTGTAGGACTCGAACCTACGACCCCCTGATTAACAGTCAGATGCTCTAACCAACTGAGCTAAACAGGCATTTGTTTTTCAGTGCTCACATAATATACCATGAGATTTTATATATTGCAATAGCTTTTATGAATTTTTTTACACTTTTTTTATTGAATCAGAAAAAGAGCCTTTCGGCTCTTTATCCATTAAGTTTACCATTAAAACCAAACTCATCAAACTCTTGGATTGTTAAGTAAATATTGTTCTTTGGAATAGAAGTAATTTCTTCTACCTTATCCATAAGAGCTTCAGTGAAAGCCTGACGTTCTTCTTTATTTGCATGTCTATAGATTTTACAATCCACATACATAGCGTCCTGTTCGTCTCCCTGATAATACATAATCTGATTATCTTCAATATGCATCATAAGAGCTCTTTCACTCTTGCCTGGGAAAAGTGAAATCACTTTTCCAGCAGCTTCCTTAAGTTTTCTATCCTGTTGTAATGTTAATGTTCTATTAGTTGTAAATCTTAAAAATGGCATAAAACAAACCTCCTAAAATTAGAATGTCTGCGTCATGTCTCCCAATATTTTCACACCTTTGATGATATCCTCACGAGAAGGTGTCGAAAAGTTCATACGAAACGCATGACATTCTTGACTATCATCAGTTAAAAAAGCAGCTCCTGGCACAACCGCCACTTTTCTTTTTAAAGCCTCTTTCACAAAGGCATCTGTATCTACATGAGAAGGAAGGTGCACCCAAATAAACATACCACCTTCTGGAGAAGTGTATGTAACCTGATCAGAAAAGTGCTTTTCCATCTCATTTAGCATAAGTTCACATTTTTCTTTATAAATTTTTCTTAGTTTTTCTAAATGTGCATCCATGTCCATGGAATCTAACAAACGAGCAATAACTTTTTGTGCCCATAAGTTTGTATGAACATCCGCTCCCTGCTTTGCGACAACCATCTTTTCAATTAATTCATGATTGGCGATGGCACACGCAACACGCATACCTGGTGCCATGATTTTTGAGAAGCTTGCACCATAGAGAACTAATCCATCTTCATCTAACTGTTTAAGTGAAGGAATATCTTCTCCTTCAAATCTTAGTTCTCCATAAGGATCATCTTCTAAAATAAGCACTTCATATTGTTTCGCCAATGCAAGAACCTTTTTTCTTGTATCTAATGACATTGTTGTTCCCATTGGGTTCTGGAAATTAGGGATTAAATACATAAACTTAGGCTTAGGCTGTGTTGATAAAGCAAGTTCTAATGCTGCTAGATCAATTTCACCATCTTTATAAGGTACACCTCTTAATTGACAGCCATTTTCCTTAAATGAATTTAATGACCCAAGAAATGATGGTTCTTCTACTACCACAACATCTCCTTCGTTGCATAAGACCTTGGATGCAAGATCCATGATTTGCTGAGAGCCTGTCGTCGTAATAATCTGATCTCCTTCTTTAATAATGCCGCCTTTTCTATTAATAAAAGCAGCTGCTTTCTTTAAAAAGAAAGGGTCTCCTTCAGTTAAGCCATACTGCAATACGGAAATAGGGTTATCTTCAAGAAGCTCTTCTGATGCTTTTATTATCTCATCTACTGGAAATGCATCCGCTGCAGGGTTACCTCCTGCAAAGCTAATAATTTCCTTGTCGGCAAGCGCCTTGAATATTTCTCTAATCGCAGAAGCTTTAACGTTCTGCATCTTTCTAGAAAACTGATATTTCATACTGTTACCTCGTTTACTCGCTATTATAATCCAACTGAAAGCGTTTTACAAGTTACCTGTAACTGTTTTTGCATACGCTTACAAGTTTTATATCTTTATAGCGTAATTTTTTTATTTGATTTATTTTAACATAATATTTAAGAAAAATCATAAAAAGAACTCTAGAAATTTTCTAGAGTCCGATAGCTGTGAATGCTTGTGAGAGGTCTTCAATTAAATCATCCACATGTTCAGTACCGATCGATAAACGAATAGTATTCTTATAGATACCAGCTTCATTTAATTCTTCTTCATTAAGCTGTGCATGAGTAGTAGATGCTGGATGAATGACGAGCGATTTTACATCTGCTACATTGGCAAGTAATGAGAATATCTGAAGATGATCGATAAAGTCTTTAGCTTTTCTTTCATCACCTTTAATTTCAAAAGTGAAGATTGAACCTCCTCCATGAGGGAAATACTTCTGATATAATGCATCATTGTTAATTGATGGATGATGTACTTTTTCAACGCCTGGATGCTGATTTAAGAAGTTAACAATCTTTAATGCATTTTCTACATGACGTTCTACTCTTAAAGATAATGTTTCCAATCCAAGCAAGAATAGCCATGCCTGGAAAGGTGATAATGTTGCTCCTTCATCACGAAGAAGAATGGCTCTAATTCTTGTAATATAGGCAGCTTTTCCTACATCTTTTGCGAAATTGATACCATGGTATGATGGATTTGGTGTAGTAAGACCTGGGAATTTATCTTTGTGGGCAAGCCAATCGAATGTTCCTCCATCTACAATGACACCGCCTACGCCAATACCATGTCCACCGATGAATTTAGTTGCTGAATGAATAACCACATCTGCACCGTAAGAAATAGGTTTAACAAGATAAGGTGTAGCGAATGTATTATCTATTACTAGCGGTAAGCCGTGTTTATGAGCTACATTTGCAATTGCTTCAATGTCAGTGACTTCACTACGTGGATTTCCTAATGTTTCAATGAAAATTAATTTTGTATTGTCCTGGATTGCGGCTTCAAATGATGCTGGATCTAAATCTTTTACAAAAGTAGTAGTAATACCATCATCAACTAAAGTATGTGCTAATAAGTTATAAGTTCCACCATAAATATTGTTAGCGGCTACCACATGATCTCCAGATTTTGTGATGTTCTTGATCGCATAAGTGACTGCTGCGGCACCAGAAGATAAGGCTAATGCTCCTACGCCTCCTTCTAAGGCTGCAATACGCTTTTCAAATACATCCACTGTTGGGTTAGTTAGTCTTCCGTAAATATTTCCTGCATCTGATAATGCAAAGCGGGCAGCTGCCTGATCCGCATCTTCAAATACATATGCGGCTGTCTGATAAATAGGTACAGCTCTAGCTCCTGTTGTTGGATCTGGCTGCTGTCCTTCATGTAATTGTAATGTTTCAAATCTATAGTTACTCATATTCTTCTCCTCCCCGTTATCTATAAATATCTATGTGATTCTTATCTTGAAATACACATTCGATCTAAGGCGAGAAAATAATCAATTGTCAGAATTTTCATAGCTGCCTCCTTCAACCTACTATGTTTGTAGGAATTGATAATATCCTACCACTTTAGTAGTTTATTGGCAATATAGTAACTTATATGCGTTTTCTATATCTAATTATTAGAGAAATAAAAAAAGAGCGAATCGCTCTTTTTAAATAAAATGAGTATGGGCAACTTTCCATTTTTTCAAAGCAATAGCTACCCAGAAAGAATAAATCCCTAATGTGATAATAATGAGAAACAGCCATTTGATCCATTGTCCAAATAAGCCCATTGCCGTTCCATCAAATCGCAAGCGTCTTCCATCGATGACACTGTGAGAGATTTCCCAACGATAAAGGGTTACTGTGCAATATGGGAAAGCAATCCCAAATGTAATGACTGTCAGTGTGAACTACCACCCACCTAAAGGTAGGTGGCTTCTAAGAACCTGACGGTTCTATTTAAGAAGTTTGATATTTAAGTTTCCACCCGACAAGTCAGGCAATCCTTATTCTTACAGGCGTGTCCACTTCGCCTCTACCG
>NZ_JAGBIX010000025.1:0-21664 GCF_017934775.1 Kandleria sp.
AATTGTTCTTGTAATTAGGTGTATTTGTATTGTTATTTTTCATAGCCTAATTATATCAAAAAAGGTGGCATTCCTCATCACTTATGAGGATGCCACCATTTTTTATTTGAGTGCTGTATTTATTTCGTTACAGCCTCTTTCCTGAAAACAATAATATTTATAATATAAACCATCAATGATAAAAGCAATGCTCCTATAATCATATAAGGTGTATTCGTTGATGATGAAGTATTAGAAGAAGAATAATTCTTATTCGTATCAGTAGGAATACTTATTCCACTTGTAGAAATGCTAGAACCTTGACTACCACTGTTTGTCCCATATGTTGTAGTGGTATTAAAATACTGATCAAAGTCTTTTCTGCTTGTAGCAGTCTTTAAGCTGTTATTGCTTGTCAATTTTACCGTTGTAGAATATGTTCCTGTTACATTGATGACATAAGAAGATGTACCTTGTACTTTAGTCACACCATTGACTTTAATAGTTACAGTCTTTCCATCTGTATCTACAATCTTAGCACCATCTTCTACATTAAGATTAGCGAGTGTAGAATTGCCTGTTACTACCCATGTACTTGTTTTATCTACATTCATTGTGATTGGTGCATCAGTTTTATTGGTATTGACACTATTAGTAGTAATGGATGTTTTACCTTTATAAGTAGAAGAAGATGTAACATACACATTAGCACTTGAAATAGTATCTACACTAATATTTCCTGTTGCTTTCTGGTTAATCATTGTGAAGTTGACACTTGCGCCATTCGATCCCGCAGTTCCCCAGCTATTGGCATTATTGCCTTCTACCTGTAAAAGATTGACCTTATTACTATTGAAGTTTAAGGTTGTATTTTTCAAGATCACATTAGCTGAAGTGTTAGTTAAGTAGAACATAGATCCACTCGTAATAGAAGAAGATAATGTAGAATCTACTGCCTGGAAATGTGCTACCGTTGATGATGACGTATCAGCATCACCACTTGTAGACTGATAGATAATAACCCCATTCTTCACTGGATCACTTCCTGATGTCTGATCACTTGTACTTGTCAATTTGGAATTATTGATAAGAATAACGTTCTTACCTTCCATGCCAGCAATCTGAGAAGTTGAGGATGTTCCTGAAACATGATCGACTTCAATTGTTCCAGTGGAATAAATCAACGGTGAACCTGAACCTTTGGTACTAAGTTTAGAATTAGTAACAGAGATTGTTCCACCTCCTCTATCAGTAGCCAATGTAGCACTATGTGCACCTTCAGTTGAGATTGTCATCTTATTGGCGATAATAGTTCCGCCATAAGTTGCATCAAGACCACGAGCATTGTCACCAGTTACAGTTTTTATGGTGCTGTTATTTAGATAAACTGTACCTTTGTTAGTAGCAAAAACACCATTTGTCCCCGTTGAGTTTGAGACAATAGCACTATTTTTTATATAAGCCTTCGCCGATGAACCAACAGCGAGCACATTGGAATTGACACCATAGAAGTTTGTGGCATCTCCATCATTGTCTGATCCTGTCTTAATAAGTTTCACACTATCCAGTGTTACTGTACCATTATTTGCCAGGGCAGTATTTTGATCAGATGTCTTTGACGTATAAGTTTTATTTGAAGCACTCTTATTTTTCAAGACAGCACTGTAGTTTCCTGTATAATCAAAATTCTGCGTATCAGCTCCATGTATTTCACTGACGGCCATAGAAGAAATCATTCCTGCACAAAGCATTGCGACAACAGCTTGTTTCATTGTCTATACCTCCTTTTCTTGTTTTCATTTTACATAGATGAACAAGCTTTAAAAGAGGTTGGAGCACTTTCACATTTTATTCTGTTTTTTTCCATTTAAAAAGCCACATTATGTGGCTAATTATGCGATTCTATTGTGAACTTTACACACGACAGCAAGTTTTCTTGCATATCAGATGAACGCTTTTTCATCTGTTTTATTTTCTTTTTGCTTCTTCTTGCTTTAGCACTTTCATATCTTGATGCAAGATATGAATAAATATTGTCTTCATCAAGAATAAACCCGTTGACATGTATCACCCTTGCTCCTTTTAAAATAAGCAAAGAAGCTAATCCGTAATCTTGAGTAATGATAATATCATCACGGTGTTCTTCTTTATAGATGATCTGATCCACTTCATCATGACCCACATCACAATAGATTGTCTTATATTCTCCATTGATAATATGGGAATAATCACAAAAGACAATCATTTCTATATGGTAGGCTAATGCCAACTGGTAAAGTTCTTCTTTATTAGGACAAGCATCCCCATCAATAAGCAGTCTCATTTTAATAGTCCTACTAGATATAAGATAAATGTAAACAAATATCCTCCTATTAATCCTCCAATATGTCCAGTCTTTGATATTCCTGGCATTAGGAAGGTGAATAGAAGATTGATGATAATAATATAAAGATAACCTTGAAGAATTAACATGAAATAACTATCTTTACTGAAAAGCGCTAATCCTATCATTGCGCCAAAGTAAGCAAAAGCAACGCCTGATGCCCCGATGGTCATATGATTATCTAGCCTTGGGAAATACATTGGTGCCAATACTGTAAATAATGATGGTGTCAGCATCCCCATTATAACAAGTGGAATATAGTAAATTCCTAGCATAGATTCGAAATAATTTCCGAGGAAATAAATACAGTACATGTTCATAAATAGGTGCATGATGTTTTCATGAATGAAATGACAGGTAATCATACGCCACCATTCACCTTCACGTACTTTAGGAACATAAAGTGCACCCAACTTCATTATAGATGTTGTGTGGTCTTCTTTTGATATAAAGTTGATATAGATAAAAACAACGACACAAATAAAAATATAACTATTTGTTATCATATAAGATCTCCTTATTCATCTTCTAATAGACAAACTGACTGAGAAACAATGCCTTCTCCTCTACCAACAAATCCCATCTTTTCTCCTCTTGTAGCCTTGATGTTAATCTGTGATTCATCACAGTGTAAGACGTTAGCTACATTTTTTCTCATTAAAGGAATATAAGGTGCCATCTTAGGCTGTTCTGTCATGATGATTGCATCAATGTTTCCTACTTTATAATGATTCTCTTTCATCAATCGATAGCATTCTTCTAAAAGAATCATGGATGAAATCCCCTTGTAGCGAGGATCAGTATCAGGAAAATGTTTTCCAATATCACCTAATCCCATTGCGCCAATAATACATTCAATAATAGCATGTAAAAGTACATCCGCATCACTGTGTCCTTTTAATCCTTTTTCATAAGGTATTTCTACACCTCCGAGGATGAGTTTTCTTCCTTCTACTAGCTGATGAATATCAATTGATTGTCCTATTCTCATATTATGCCTCTCTTTCACACATATTCTAACACAAAAAAAGAACAGGGTTATATTTCCTGTTCTTATTTTCCGTATTTCTTATCGTGAGCAGCATTAACTAATCCCTGGAATAATGGATGTGCTCTATTTGGACGTGATTTGAATTCTGGATGGAACTGACATGCAATGAAGTAAGGATGTTCTGGTACTTCAATGATTTCCACCAAGTCTCTCTTAGGATTCTTTCCTGAGATGACAAGTCCTGCATCGACAAGAATATCTCTATAGACATTATTGAATTCATAACGATGTCTATGTCTTTCTTTGATTGTTTCTTCTTTATATAAAGAAGCTGCTTTTGTATTTGGTGCGATAGCACAAGTGTAATCACCTAAACGCTGAGTACCACCCATTGTTTCTAATGACTGATCGTTCATTAATGTGATCAATGGTGTCATACAGTTCTTATCGAACTCTAATGAGTTAACATCTTCTAGATGACATACATTTCTAGCAAATTCAATAGAAGCTAACTGCATACCTAAACAGATTCCTAAGAATGGAATATCATGTTCTCTAGCATACTGGATAGCAGTGATCATACCTTCAATACCACGGTATCCAAATCCACCTGGTACTAAGATACCATCAGCATCTTCTAATACCTGAGCAACATTTTCCTTGTTGATTTCTTCAGAGTTTACCCATTCAATTTCAACTTCACTATTAGCATAGTATCCGGCATGATGTAATGATTCATTAACTGAAATGTAAGCATCAGGTAACTGGATATATTTACCAACCATCTTGATTTTTACTTTATCTTTTAGATTCTTAACTCTTTCAATTAATTCATCCCATTCTTTCATATCAGCTTCTGGAGCTTCTAAATGGAAATGTTCTAATACAAGATCATCCATATGCTGCTTATGTAACATTGAAGAAAGTTCATATAATACATCTACATTATAGTTAGAAATTACAGCCTTTGTTGGAATATTACAGAACAATGAAATCTTATCTTTAAGATCCTGAGTAATTTCATGATCACTTCTACAAACAACGATATCAGGCTGGATACCATATCCTAACATCTGTTTAACTGAATGCTGAGTTGGTTTAGTTTTAACTTCCTTAGATCCACCTAAATATGGAAGAAGAGTTGTATGGATATATAAAGTATTATCATATCCTAAATCAAGTCTTACCTGTCTGATTGCTTCAATAAATGGTAATGATTCAATATCACCAACTGTACCACCTACTTCTGTGATGACAATATCAGCATCACTAGAAGAAGCAGCTTTATAAATACGATCTTTAATTTCATTTGTAATATGAGGAACCACCTGAACTGTTGCTCCTAAATAATCCCCACGTCTTTCTTTAGCGATAACTGTGCTATAGACTTTCCCAGTTGTAACTGATGAGTTCTTATTTAATTCTACATCGATAAAACGTTCATAATGACCTAAGTCAAGGTCAGTTTCTGCCCCGTCCTGTGTTACGAAGACTTCCCCATGCTGGAATGGAGACATTGTACCTGGGTCAACGTTGATATATGGATCAAGCTTCTGCATGAATACCTTGAACCCTCTGTTTTTTAAAATTCTACCAAGTGATGCAGCAGTTAATCCTTTACCTAACCCTGAAACAACACCACCGGTAACAAAAATAAACTTTGCCATGTCATATTCCTCCTAAAATAAAAAACGCACCACATTTGTGGGTGCCCTCGTATACTCTAGCAAAAAACATTTTACGTTGCAACTATTTTCTCACAAATTAAAAACAATTGTTTTATTGATAAAAAATCAAGTGCTTTATTGATTATTTTTAACAGTTATTTTATCATTAGGAAATAAGGGAGGCACATTATGGATAACAATAAAACACCTCATATTCTTGTAGTCGATGACGAAAAAGAAATCTGTGATTTAATAGAAATCTATTTGACTCAAGAAGGGTTTCAAATTGAAAAAAGATATAATGCATACACTATATTAAGAGATATCGAAAAATTTAAGATTGATCTTGTCATCCTTGATGTCATGATGCCAGATATCGATGGCTTAGAAGCATTAGAGATGATCAGAGAAAAATATAACATTCCTGTTATATTCCTTTCAGCTAAATCATCAGAAGACGATAAGATCGTAGGACTATTAAAAGGAGCTGATGACTATATTGCAAAACCATTCAATGCAATGGAACTTGTTGCACGTGTCAAATCACAGCTAAGAAGAGCTTCTACATATAATCGTCCAATTGGAGAAGCCAACTCCATCATTCAGGCTAATGATCTTGTCATTGATACTAAAAAGAAACAGGTTCTTCTTGATGGTGAATCTGTTAAATTGACAAGAATTGAATACCAGATTCTTATTCTTCTTGCAAGTGATCCTGAGACAGTCTATTCAACAGAAGATATCTTTACAAAAATCTGGAAAGAAAAACCAACGAATGCCAATAATACCATCATGGTACATATTAGAAAGCTTAGAGAAAAGATAGAGAGAGAACCGAGAAAGCCTAGACATGTAAAGACTGTCTGGGGAATCGGATATAAATTCAGTCTATGATGCAAAAACTCAGACATCTGTTTGTGACATCATTCAGATGGCGAATCCTCATCAACATTTCTATTAGCTATGTAGTAGCAGTCATTATCTACGGTTTACTTTCTATATTATTATTGCACATGAACATTTTAGGCAATACACGCATAAGAGATGTCATCTGCTTTATGGTTGCCATGATTTTCTTTATTATTTCTTTCTTAAAGTTAATCAATATCAACTTTCATTATATTAATCAGATCAACCAGAAGATTCAACAAGTTACCATGGGTGACTATGATACCTACTGTGAAATTGAATATGATGATGAATTAGGAATGGTAGCCGCAAATATTAATGCTTTAGCTAATACTCTTAAACATAAAGAAGAAGAGAGTGCCATTCTTAAAGAAAATGAACGACTTGCCTATGATGCAGAAAGAAATGCTGAAAAGCAAAAGAATGAATTGATTACCAATGTAGCTCATGATTTAAGAACACCTTTAACTACAATTATCGGCTATCTTGATCTTCTACGTCAAAATAAGAATCTTGATAGTGATAAGGTTCAAGAGTATGCCAACATTGGCTATGATAAAGCTTTAAGACTAAAATCAATGATGGATGATCTCTTTGAATTCACAAAGATTGATAATCCAAATATGATCATGAATCTCAATATTATCAATATTGCTGAATTGTTATTGCAGATGGAAGATGAATTCTATCCTTCATTTGAAGAACATGATATAAAACCGGAATTCATTATTCCTGCTTCTACTATGAATGTAGTTGGAGATGGACAGCTTCTTGCAAGAGTATTTGAGAACCTTATTTCAAATGCCTTAAAGTATGGCTATAATCACTCTACATTAAAAGTAGAAGCTCTTACTGATGATGATACAATTACTGTAAAAGTCATCAACGAAGGAGATACAATCAATAAAGAAGATATCCCTTACCTCTTTGACAAATTCTATCGTACTGATGAATCTAGAGGTACTTCACAAGGTGGTACTGGATTAGGATTGGCTATTGCCAAGAATATTGTGAAGATGCATAAGGGACAGATATTGGTTACAAGTCGAGATCATATAACAACTTTTATTGTCATTCTCGCAAGATTTCATAATGAAGAATCAGAGGCATAAGCCTCTGATTTTTATTCAGTCAAAAAAAAGCAAAAAAACTTTTCAAAAGCTATTGACTCTTTATACTTCTTCATGTAAGATATAAATCGTTCTCGATAGAGAAAAAACCGATGGGGGCTTAGCTCAGTTGGGAGAGCATCTGCCTTACAAGCAGAGGGTCAGCGGTTCGAGCCCGTTAGCCCCCACCATTTATTTTCATAAAATGCCGGCTTAGCTCAATTGGTAGAGCAACTGACTTGTAATCAGTAGGTTGTGGGTTCAAGTCCTATAGCCGGCACCATTCTGGGGAGGTAGCGAAGTGGCTAAACGCGGCTGACTGTAACTCAGTTCCTTTTGGTTCGATGGTTCGAATCCGTCCCTCCCCACCATTACTTATTTAATAACTATTTTGCCTCGGTGGCGAAATTGGTAGACGCACGGGACTTAAAATCCCGCGGACTTCAAACTCCGTGCCGGTTCGACTCCGGCCCGAGGCACCATCAATGCGGGTGTAGTTCAATGGTAGAACTTCAGCCTTCCAAGCTGACTACGTGGGTTCGATTCCCATCACCCGCTCCATTTAAAATCAAAGTACGTCAGAGATGATGTACTTTTTATTTTTTAAAGTGTTTTCGGCTCTATAATAAAAGTGGAGGGTTCAGAATCCTACGGATTACCCCCCACTTTTATTATAGAGCCGATATAATTACGTGGTGAGATGATCATCACGTTTTTTTCGTTCGATTTCTAAAATCAATTCAATATCATTATGTGAAAAGAAACATTTTTCACTTTTCTTTGTTCAACACCGTAATCCTTGTCATCTGCCTGCTCGTATTGAGTCATTCATGACAAAATGAATTGTGACTCCTAGAAAATTAAAACAACATAATATCCTACATTCATTTCTTCATTGTATATATACAGCTCGTAGGACATATCGTTTGAAATATTATGATGGATATACCTGGTCTTAGGAGAGGACCTTAAGGAAGACAGTTCCTCATTGACACTGTCAAAACTATCGTCATCCTCATGATCTCCCCAATCTGTCTTAACATCTGTATTATAAAATGTTTCAATATCATCTTTCTTTTTTTTGTTGAGTTGACTGAATGGAACAAAGTTTTTAAGCTGTTTCGGTTTTTTTAATGTGAATCTGCATAAATTTGTCATATCATTTCCAAAGCTTGCTTCACTTATATATATGGATTTGTAGCTAAAATCAGTATCCACTTGCAGAGCTATTCTCTTTTTGTTGTTTTTGTAGTCAGGCAGCGAGAGTAACCAGCATGTGAGGATTACGCAGAATACTGCAAATACACTGATAATTAAAGCAATTCTTAATTTCCTGTTTTTCATTGTTGCTATAATTTGTATATACCCTTCCGTATTTTGATATTATTGATGATATTTTCATGGTCAGCACAAATATTCTATTCAGGTGAATGCTGAAGCCATTTGTGTGCCACCAAGAGACATGGACTGACTTGCAATAGAATTACGAATGATAAAAAAAACAATGTAAAATATATCTGTAGACTACATGAAAATGGAATGTCAGACAGACTTGTTGATGACGAACTCAACCTACTTTTTATAATCCCCCCTCGCTTTTCTATTATTAACTAAATTATACATCATATATTTCATAACTATAAAAAAATATATATATTTTTGAAAATACTTAAAGTGAAAAGTAGAACTTAGTCTTTCATAAAATTCTACTGAAATTTACTCTTACAGTTGCGTTTTCTTTTACGATATAAAAAATGACCTAAAACAGGTCATTAGTCTTTCTTTAATAATTCCTCTCTATAATCTTTTAATCCTTCTTGAACACCTAAAAATGTTTCCTGTACCCAATTGAACTGTTCATCAGTCATTCTTTTAGCATAGAAATCTGATAGTGTTTTGGCAAATTCATTATGTACTGCCAATGCTTCATAGCCTTTTTGTGTAATGCTTAAAATTGTAAATCGATGATCTTTTTCATAACGTTCTTTAGTTAAGAAGCCTTTTTTAATAATAGATTTTACATTAGTAGTCAATGTACCTACAGTAACACGCAAACGATCTGCGACTGCCCCCATAGTAGGGAACTGTTCTTTTGATACTGCTTCAATAACATTGATTTCTGTTAATGATAATTCAGGATAAGGACCTTTTTTTAGGTAATCTTCTTTTACTTTTTTGGCTAAATAGAACGTATCTGTTATTATGTCCATTAAATCTTTTTCTTTATTTATCATATTTGTTCACCACACAATATTTTACATATTTTATGAGTCAAAGGAAAGTGATTTGTATTTAATTTTTTTATTTCTTAATGAGATTGTGTTGATTGATACTTTATATTTTTCATTTGTTGCTGTAGTAATGGTGATTGTACCATCCGCATTTAGTCTTTCATATTGAATATAGCCATGCTCTTCATCTTCTACAAGAACATCCTTAAGATAAGAACAGCTATTGATTTTATCAAGCAGATCATGTTCATAATCTTTCTTGCAGAAAGAGAAATAGGTCTCATAGATTGTCTTTAACAGTTCTTCTTTACTGCATTTAATAGGTAATCCAGCATATTCTTTATTGTTTATGTTAAGACCTACCCCAATGATAAGATAATGCTTATCTTTCTCATAAATCGTCTCAGTCAAGATTCCTGCGACCTTTTTCTTGTTGACATATATATCATTAGGCCATTTAATTTTTGCATCTATCTGCTGCAATTTTAAGGCACAAACAATGCTGTAGGCCATGATCATAGTCAGTGTGACTCCGTCTCTTTTATCTTCAACAAAAAGGGAGAAGATCAAGTCTTCTCCCTTTTTTGATATCCACTGATGATTGCCACGACCTCGGCCTTTGCTTTGATACTCTGTTGTGACAATTGTTGGAGAAAGACATTCTTTATAATGTTCTTTCAGATAATCATTCGTTGACGGAATTGTCTCAAACGATATAATTTGCATTTATTCTCCAATAGCGAATGTTAATTCTGCCTTAACGACAACTTTACCATCAACTTTAGCAACAGCTTCTCCTACACCGATTGATTTTCTCATTCGTGTAAGTGTACATTCTAATTCAACAACATCTCCAGGTGTAACCTGTCCTTTAAATTTACATTTATTAATACCTGCAAAGAATACAATTTTTCCTTTGTATTCTTCCTGTGAAAGGATTGCGACACATCCTGTCTGAGCAAGCGCTTCTACAATAAGAACACCTGGCATAACATGATGTTCTGGGAAATGTCCCATGAACTGCATTTCATTAACTGAAATACATTTAATCCCTTTGGCATATTCTCCTGGCTTATAGTCAGTAATACGATCTACAAGGGCAAAAGGATAGCGATGAGGATTAATTTTTGCGATTTCATTACTATTAAGCTGCATGGTCAATCTCCTTAAAAATAATTGTAGCATTATGTCCACCGAATCCTAATGAGTTACTCATTGCAACATGGACATCTTCTTCAATTCCTTTATTTGGAACAATATCAAGATCACATTCAGGATCTTTTTCTTTATAGTTGATTGTTGGTGGTACAAAATGATCTTCAATAGCCTTAACACTAAATACTGCTTCAATACCACCTGCAGCACCTAAACAATGACCAGTATTTCCTTTTGTAGAACTCATTTTTAACTTGTAGGCATGATCTTTGAAAACAGCTTTAACAGCCTGTGTTTCACCTAAATCATTAAGATGAGTAGATGTACCATGAGCGTTGATATAATCAACATCTTCAGGTTTAATATGTGCATCATTTAGAGCATTCTGCATAGATCTAGCGCCACCTTCTCCTTCTGGAGCTGGAGCTGTAATATGATGAGCATCACATGATACACCATAACCGATCATTTCTGCATAGATCTTAGCACCTCTTGCTTTAGCATGTTCATATTCTTCAAGAATAAGAATACCAGCACCTTCACCCATGACAAATCCATTTCTTTCATTGTCAAATGGAATAGAGGCTCTAGATGCATCATCTGATTCAGATAAAGCTTTCATAGAAGTGAATCCACCGATACCAAGTCTTGTGATAGATGCTTCACATCCACCAGCGATCATGACATCCTGATAACCATCTCTGATATTTCTAAATGCATCTCCAATAGCGTTAGTACCACCAGCACATGCAGTAACTGGACAAGTACATAAACCTTTTGCATGATGCATAATCGCAATATGACCAGCAGCTAAGTTAGAAATTGTCATTGGGATAAAGAATGGTGATACACGATCAAACCCTCTCTTTGTACCTTTTTCAAAGTTAGTTTCAATTGATCCTAATCCACCAATACCACTTGATACAACGACACCAAATCTTGTTTGATCAATAGCATTAGTATCAAGACCTGAATCTTTAACCGCTTCATTAGCAGCAATGATACCTAACTGAATAAAACGGTCCATCTTCTTAGCTTCTTTTTTATCAATATAATCAGCGACAGTAAGATCCTTGACTTCCCCTGCCATCTTTACTTTAAAGTTTTCTGTATCAAAATGAGTAATAGGAGCAATACCATTCTTGCCTTCTCTAATAGCCTTCCAAGACTCTTCTACATTATGACCAACAGCATTGATTGTTCCTAACCCCGTAACAACAACTCTTCTTTTCATATTCATTCTCCTTACATGGCCATTCCGCCATCAACACATAACACCTGACCAGTGATATAACGTGCTTCATCACTTGCTAAAAAGGCAATTGCTTCAGCGACATCCTGACACTGTCCAAATGAACCTAATGGAATCTGTGATTTCATTGTTTCTACAATCTCTTCAGGCAATGAAGAAGTCATAGCTGTTTCAATAAATCCAGGTGCTACCGCATTTACAGTTACACCACGAGAACCAAGTTCTCTTGCCAATGACTTAGTCATACCGATTACGCCAGCCTTGCTTGCTGAATAGTTAACCTGACCAGCATTTCCCATAACACCAACAACTGATGATAAAGAAATAATACGACCAGACTTCTGTTTCATCATTAAACGTGAAGCCTGTTTCATGCAAAGGAATGTACCTTTTAAATTGACATCGATGACATCATTAAAATCTTCTGTCTTCATACGAAGAATAAGATTATCTCTAGTAATTCCTGCATTATTTACTAAAATATCAAGACGTTTAAAGTGAGACTTAATCTCCTTGAACATTCTTGTATTATCATCTTCGTGACAAATATCTCCTTCTACAAGAAGAACTTCAACACCAAATGCTTCACATTCTTTCTTTAAAGCTTCAGCTAAATCACGATTATTGTTATGATCACGGAAATTAATCACAACATTGGCACCATAGCGAGCTAATGTTAATACTGTTTCACGTCCAATACCACGAATACTACCTGTTACAAAAGCGACTTTATTCTTAAGATTCATATTTATCCTCTCAATTCTGAAACAGCTTTTTCAAGTGTTTCCTGATCTTCTACCTGATAAAGCTTGATCTTACGATCAATCTTTTTAACAAAACCACTTAATACTTTACCTGGACCAACTTCAATAATTGTATCTACTCCATGATCAATCATATAACGAATACTGTCTTCAAAATAAACAGGACTCATAACCTGCTTTTCTAGCATCTGTGCTACAGTGACACCTTCTTCAAGTTCTTTACCAGTACTATTGAAAATAACTGGAAGCTTCATGTCCTTGAAATCAACATTCTTAAAATATTCATGTAATTCTTCACTTGCACTCTTTAATAATGCAGTATGGAAAGGTCCACTTGTCTTTAATGGAATAGCACGTCTTGCACCAGCCTCTAAAGCAAGCTGACTTACTTCATCGACTGCTTCTTCTTCTCCACCGATAACAAGCTGTCCTGGACAGTTGTAATTGGCAATAGAAACAACGCCGCTATTTACTTTTGAAATAGCTTCATTTAATGTATCTCTATCTAATCCAATGATAGCAACCATCTTGCTCTTTAAGCCTTCAACCGCTTTTTCCATAGCTTTTCCACGTACACGTACAAGTTCAACAGCTTCTTTTGGTGTTAATACACCAGCACAAGATAATGCTGAATATTCACCTAAAGAAAGACCACATGTATAATCTGGAACAATTCCTCTATCATTAAGTAAACGAGTAGCCATCACTGCTACCGCAACCATACATGGCTGTGTATTAGCAGTCTGTGATAGTTCTTCTTCGTTTCCTGAAAACATCATTTCTTTAAAGTCAAAGTCGAGAGAGATATCATCTATTACTTCTCTTGCTTCAGGATAATTATCATATAGTGATTTTCCCATCCCAACATACTGACTACCTTGTCCTGCAAAGATCAATCCTAATTTCATTTCTCTCCTCCTGTTAACTCATCAATGAGTTCCTTAACACTTACAATCTTATTAATGCGTGCACCGTTGGCACCAGCAAAAACAAGACCATCATCGACACGTCCTTCTACAGCATCAATTAATGCTTTCGTAATACAATAAGGCGCATCAACGATATTACATGATGAAATACAACGATAACATTTCTTGATTGGCTGTTTAGCCTGAGCTACCTTTTCCATGAATTTTGTCTTAATGGCTCTACCAGGCATACCTACTGGTGATTGTACAATCATGATGTCTTCTTCTTTCGCATTCACAAAATACTGCTTATATGCTTCATCAGCATCACATTCATGAGTTGCAATAAAACGTGTTCCAATCTGTACACCATCGGCTCCTTTTTCTAAAGCCTGTTCAATATCTTCTTTAGTATAGATTCCGCCAGCTACAAAAATAGGAATGTGCTTATTATATTTTTCTACATAAGGCTGAATAGCCTTCTTTACATCAGGAAGAATATCAAGTAGTTCCTTGCATTTTCCTTCAGCGATTTCTTCTTTCTTAAAGCCTAAATGACCGCCAGCTTTCCATCCTTCAATAACAATGAAATCAGCAGTTCTTTTAAACTTACGATCCCATGAACGAAGAATAAGATTCGCTGCTTTACCAGAAGAAACAATAGGAGCAATCTTTGTTTTAGCATTCCCTACAAGTTCAGGTAACTTCATAGGAAGACCTGCTCCTGAAATAATAGCATCTGCACCACTCTTAACAGCCTGTTTGATATGTTCAGCATAGTCAGATAATGCTACCATGACATTTACTCCAACCATACCTTTTCCGTGAGCAATTTCTTTTGCTTTCTTGATTTCCTTATCAAGTGCACGTAAGTTAGCTTCCTTGACATTCTTATCGAAATCTTTTTCTTTAAAGCCAATCTGAGCTGAAGAAATGATACCCATAGCACCTTCCTTGGCAACATGACCAGCAAGATTTCCTAAGGAAACACCAACACCCATGCCTCCTTGAATAATAGGAACACGAAGTTCACGATTTCCTATTTTTACTGTTCTCATAGATTAACCTCAGCGATCTTTTTCTGTTCTTCTTTTAATTCTTTAAAGAGATTTTCAATAATATTAGCAAGTGTATCTTCCTTATTGATCATACCTGCCACCTGACCTGCCATAAGTGATCCAGTATCTACATCACCTTCTACAACAGCTCTTCTTAATCCACCAAGAGTAAACTTTTCGAGTTCCATCATGCTTGCGCCTTCTTTTTCTCTCTTGATATACTCCTTAGCCATTTTATTCTTGATGATTCTGACAGGAGTACCAGCAATACGACCAGTTACAGTTGTACCAGTATCCTTAGCTTTCAATACTTCCTGACGATAGTTTTCATGAATTGGCGCTTCTTTAGCAGCCAATAACATAGTTCCAACCTGGAATCCATCTGCTCCTAATGCAAGCGCAGCAAGAGCCTGCTTTCCACTTGCAATTCCTCCTGCACCAATAACAGGAATATTAACTGCAGCCTTTACCTGAGGTAAAAGTGCCATAGTTGTTAATTCACCAACATGTCCACCTGATTCTGTTCCTTCTGCAATAACAGCATCAGCACCAGCACGTTCCATTCTTTTTGCAAGAGCAACACTTGGTACAACAGGAATAACAATGATGCCAGCTTCTTTCCAAGCTTTCATATATTTACCTGGATTTCCTGCACCAGTTGTAACAACTTTGATTCCTTCATCAATAACAAGCTGAGCCTGTTTGTCAGCTTCTGGATTCATTAACATCAAGTTGACACCAAATGGCTTATCAGTTAAGCTTTTAGCTTCCTTGATTGCATCCTTTAACATTTCAGCAGTCATTCCCCCAGAACCGATAAGACCTAATGCTCCAGCATTACTTGAAGCAGCAGCAAATGCTCCGGTTGCAACACGTGCCATACCACCTTGAATTAGTGGATATTTTATATTCAATGTTTCATTTAACCACATATCATTTTCTCCTTACCATTCCAGTAGATTGGCTCCATAGGCCAAACCGCCGCCAAAGCCTACCAGCATGATCTTCATGCCACGCTTCAGCATGCCTTTCTCGTTCATTTCTGCCAATGCTAGAGGAACACTTGCCCCTGAAGTATTGCCATAACGATCCAAGTTAATATAGAACTTCTCTGATGGAATCTTTAATTTTTTGTAGACATGGGAAATAATTCTCCCATTTGCCTGATGTAATACAAAATAATCAATATCATCATATGTAAGATGAGCTTCTTTTGTTAAATGCTCAATACATTCCGCAATCGAAGATGTCGCAAAACGGAAGACCTCTCTTCCCTGCATTCTCATATAGCCTTCTTCCCTACTTGCAAAAAGTGGGTCAGCCTGTCCTCTTGCTCCATGATAATCAAGATAAAGAGCATCTGCTTTCTCTAATACAACTGCTCCTGCTCCATCACCAAAGAGTACACATGTTGATCGATCAGTAAAATCCATAATTGAAGATAATGTTTCAGCACCTACTACAATGGCATATTTCTTTTTACAGAAATGCATGTAAGATCTAGCTAAAGATAAAGCATATTCAAATCCACTGCATGCTGCATTGATATCTAGGGCAAACACCTCTTCATCAAGACCAAGTCTTTCTTGTAAAAGACAAGCTGTTGAAGGAGTAAAATAAGTATTTGTAATAGATGCTACAAGAATCATTCCTACCTGTGATTTATCAATATCCTTTAAAGCATTCTCACATGCTTTAAAAGCTAGATCTGTGGTATCTTCCCCTTCAGCAAAATGTCTTGTCTTGATACCTGTACGCGTAGAAATCCATTCATCGCTCGTATCAATCTTTTTTGCAAAATCATCATTTGTAACAACACGAGGAGGGACATAATACCCTGTACTTACGATTTTTATGCCATCCATTAAAGTTCCTCCTTCACACCTTCAAAGAATTCAGAAATCTTCTTCAATGTACTTAATAACAATTCATCTGAAACGATATGCTGATCTTCACAGGCGTGATCTATTAATTCTTCAAAAAATTTTTTTCTACATCTTACGGCCTTAAGACCGACAGGTGTTAATTTTACTCTAACTATACGTTTATCAATTTCATCACGAATACGCTGTGCATAGCCCTTCTTTTCTAGCTTGCTCATAGTAATCGTAATTGTTCCATTAGATAATTTAGAACGATGAGCAATATCTCCCATTGTTGGACATTGCATCTGTGTCGTAATATCCAAGATACGTAATTCATTAGAAGAAAGGTCCTTAATACCTTTCTGTTTTAGATAATAATCTTCAAGGACATGCATCTTCTGAAACAAGCATGTAAAACTATCATTAATTAATTCTCTTTGAGAAATAGTACTTTTAGCCACGATAGTCACCAATCTTTCTGAATTTCGCATATCTTCTATTAAGAAGATCCTTTTTAGACACTCTTACTAAAGCATCAAGCTGTTCAGTAATTACCTGTCTAATTTTTCTATAAGTAAGCGCCGGGTCCTTATGTACACCACCTAACGCTTCAGGAATAATTTCATCAATAATGTGTGCTTCATAGAGATCCTTGGCAGTCATCTTCATGACTTCACAAGCTTCTCCAACACGTTCACCCTTAGTATCTTTCCATAAGATAGAAGCGAATCCTTCAGGAGATAATACTGAATACACAGCATTTTCAAGCATTGCAATATGATCGCCGATACTGATTGCTAAAGCGCCTCCTGAACCACCTTCACCGACAACGAAGACGATAACTGGTACTGCTACATCGGATAGAAGCATAAGGCTCTGCCCAATAGCTTCACCAATTCCATTTTCTTCTGCCTCAATACCAGGATAAGCACCCGGTGTATCTACAAATGTAATAATGGGGCGATTAAATTTTTCTGCCTGCTTAATAAGTCTCATCGCTTTACGATACCCATCAGGTGATGCCATACCAAACTGGCATTTCATATTATCATCAAGATTACGACCTTTCTGATGACCAATTACAGTAACTGGAAGGTGATTAAAATATCCAATTCCTCCGACAATTGCCTGATCATCCTTGAAGAAACGATCACCATGCATTTCGATAAAGTCATCAAATAAGTTCGCAATATATTCTTTAATATGAGGTCTTTCACTTTTTCTTGCTAGATAGACACGATCATATGCACTTAAAGAGGAGTACGTATGTTCTTTATATCGTGTGATCGTATCTTCAATTCTTTTTCCTTCAACAGCATCAATAAGATCAGGATCGTTCTTAATGCGCTGTAGCTTTTCTTCTAGCTCTTTAATTTTCTTTTCTTTTTCTTTTAAAGACATAAGCTGCCTCCTAACTGTGCAGATGCAATAGGGTAATCAATGTTTCCCTAGATTTATTTCTTTCTACAATTAAATCTACAAAACCATGTTCTACCAAGAATTCAGATCTCTGGAATCCTTCTGGAAGTTTCTGACGAAGTGTTGATTCAATAACACGAGGGCCAGCAAATCCAATAAGTGCACCAGGTTCTGCAATATTAATATCTCCAAGTAATGCAAATGATGCTGTTACACCACCTGTTGTAGGATGTGTCAAATAAGAAATATAAAGAAGACCTGCGTTCATATGTCTTTTCAATGCAGCACATGTTTTACCCATCTGCATAAGCGAGAAGATGCCTTCCTGCATTCTTGCTCCACCACTTGATGAAAAGATAATCAGTGGTCTTTTCTTTCTTGTTGCATATTCAATAGCACGTGTAATCTTTTCACCAGCAACAGTACCCATTGAAGCCATCATGAAATGATTATCCATAACAACTACAACAGTCTTGATATGGCCGATTCTACCACTTGCTACAATGACACCATCATTCATGCCAGTTCTTTTCTTGGCTTTTTCAAGCTTTAGGTCATAATCAGGAAAATCAAGTGGATCATTCGTTTTCATTGAAGACCAATATTCCTTGTATTTTCCATTATCAAATAACTGTTCAAGACGTTCATGACCACTTATATACATATGACGTCCACATTTAGGACAAACATACATATTCTCTTTTATATGAGAAGACAAAACCAGCCCTTCACATTGAGGACATTTGGTATAAATACCATCAGGAATCTCCACATGTTTAGATGCTGGTTTTTTTCCAAGATAATCTTTAAACTCATTAAGTCTATGACGGCGTTCTTTCAGTAATTTATCCATTGTCTGTTACCATCTCTTCTAAATGTTTTTCAATAAAGCTTGTATTAAATCTTCCTTTAATATAATCAGGCTGATGAAGAATATAGAACTGAATTGTCTGGTTTGTCTTAATGCCATCAATAACAAGTTCACCAAGTACCCTTCTCATTCTTCTGATTGCTTCCAGACGAGTTGGTGCATGTACAATGACTTTTGCAGCCATAGAATCATAGAATGGAGAAATCTGATATCCCTGATAAATAAAGGTATCAACTCTAACTCCTGGTCCTCCTGGAATATGAAGAGATTTAATTGTACCTGGACTTGGTGCAAAATTATTGTGTGGATCTTCTGCATTAATACGACATTCAATAGCATGTCCATTTAAATGGATATCTTCTTGTGCATAGTTAAGCTTTAACCCTGAGGCAATACGAATCTGTTCCTTGATAAGATCGATACCTGTGACCATTTCAGTAACAGGATGTTCAACCTGAATTCTCGTATTCATTTCAATAAAATAATATTCTCCTTCAGGAGAAAGAACAAATTCAACGGTTCCGGCATTGGTATAGCCTGCACCTTTAGCTGCCTTAACGGCATCATTACCCATACGTTCTCTTAATTCTTCACTTAAAGCCTTACATGGAGACTCTTCAATCATCTTCTGATTTCGTCTTTGAATTGAACAATCTCTTTCTCCTAAGTGAATAACATGTCCATGTTCATCAGCTAAAATCTGGAACTCTACATGTTTAGGATTAAGAACTAATTTTTCAACGTACATATCATCATCACCAAAAGCTGCTTTTGCTTCTGCCTTGGCTGTTTCGAAAGCTTTCTTTAATTCCTCTTCCTTGTAGGCACGACGCATACCACGTCCACCTCCACCAGCACTTGCCTTAATCAGTACTGGATAGCCAATGCGATCAACAACTTCTTTTAATGCCTCATATGTATTGACAGATCCTTCACTACCTGGAACAACTGGAACACCAGCTTCAATCATCATTTCTCTGGCCTTTGACTTATTACCAAGAGCATCGATAACTTCAGGCTTAGGCCCAATAAACTTCATGTCACATTCTTCTACAAGCGCCGCAAATTCTGTGTTTTCAGAAAGAAAACCAAAACCTGGATGAATGGCATCACAGCCAGTCTGGCTTGCAGCTTCAATAATTGCGCCCATGTTTAGATAGCTTTCTGCTGGACGTGGTCCGCCAATGCACACAGCTTCATCCGCAAGCTGTGTGTGCAAAGACGTACGATCAGCAGTTGAATAGATCGCAACCGTCTCTATCCCAAGCTCTTTACATGTACGAATAATACGTACCGCGATTTCTCCACGGTTTGCAATAAGTATCTTCTTTAACATAGCTATTCCTCAATGATCATGATCATCTGATCAAATTCCACCATATCTCCTGAATCAGGTACGATTCTTGCAACCTTACCATTACATGGTGCCTTGATTTCATTCATGACTTTCATAGCTTCAATGATACAAAGTGTCTGTCCTTCTTTGACAGTATCACCTTCCTGAACAAATGGTTGCGCATCAGGAGAAGGAGCACGATAGAATGTTCCTACTAATGGCGATTTCACTTCTGTTCCTGTAATAAGATCAGGAGTCCCTGCGCTCGATTGAGCAGGTGTTGGTGCTGGTGCAGCTGGTGCTGATGCAACAGGTGCAGGAGAGACAGGAGCCTGTACAAGTACAGGCTGATTAGTTCCTTCTTTTTCCATTTCCAGCTTAAGATCATTCATTTCAATTTTCATCTTACTGATTTCTGCTTCTTCGAAAGCTTTAATCAAATCTTTTACTAAATCCACTGTCTGTCTCCTTTGATTATCAAAGTTTGAATTTCAAGTTATAATTCTAAAAAAATATTAGGCGTTTTCTTCAACGTAATCTACGATGTCTTTAACAGTCTTCATTTCGCCTGCTTTTTCATCAGGAATTTCAATTCCGAATTCGTCTTCGATTGCCATGATTAATTCTACTGCATCTAATGAATCTGCTTCTAAGTCATCAGATAATGATGCTTCTAATACTACCTTATCTTCGTCTACACTTAATGAATCAATAATAATTTCTTTTACTTTATCAAATGTCATAATATTTTCCTCCTCTTATTGATTACAGGTGCATGATAACACTAATGTTTTGATTTGTAAATAGTTTGATATTAAAAACTTATATTTTACCAAAGTTTTAATTTACACTATTTAATGAGACTTTTTTGTTTTGATACACAAATCTTTTTAACTTTTTTGCAAGCATAACAGATACAATGACCTTTGCAAGATCACCTGGTAAAAACGGAATTACACAAGCAGTAAGTGCAGCGATAATCGATGATTTTGTGACAAATACAAAATATACTGTTCCGATTGTATAACATACAATTGAACCAACAAGAAGTGCTAATCCCCATCTTACATACGATTCTTTTTCTCCGGCAATAAGGTTAATTAAATATGCCATAATTGGGAAACTGAATAAGAATCCTCCTGCTGGACCAACGAGTGCTGCAACGCCACCACTAAATCCACTAAATACACTTAATCCGATAGCCCCCATCAATATGTATAATGATGTGCTGATCAAAGTAACACGACGGCTACTTGTTAATGCGATAAAATAAATTGCAAGTGTCTGCATTGTAATTGGTACTCTTGTAGGAAGCTGAATGCTGATCTGTGCAAATACTGCAATCAAGCAAACAAACAACGCACACTGTACCATCTCTTTTGTTTCTAACTTCAAAATATATACCCCCTTGTTGGTTATAATGCCACAAATATCATTAATAGTAAAGAACTCTTTTACATTTAGTTTGCTATACTAGTTACTTTTCTTATTGAGACTTAGTGAAATTGCTTTTAAACAAGGGAACTTTCGCCATTCTTTCATTTCATAAAAAAAATCAAAAAATACTAAAAAAAAGTATTGCCAACCTCTAAAATATATGATAAATTACTAATGCACACGAAAGAGATGCCTGTTTAGCTCAGTTGGTTAGAGCATCTGACTGTTAATCAGGGGGTCGTAGGTTCGAGTCCTACAACAGGCGCCAGTGGCGGATTGGAGAAACGGTTAACTCACATGCCTTTCACGCATGCATTCACGGGTTCGAAT
>NZ_JAGBIX010000026.1:0-41871 GCF_017934775.1 Kandleria sp.
ATGGAATTCTTTCTTGATTTGTTTATTCCATTCAAAATCACCGTATTTCTTATCTCCCATCAAGGGATGATTGATACTAGACAAGTGCACACGAATCTGATGTGTACGACCAGTGACTAGTCCTACTTCAATCAAGGAGTAATCTTTTGTAGAAATAAGAGCGTGCACCTTTGTATGCATCTTTAGACTGTTAGGTGTTGTCGAAGGGACAATATGCATCTTCATTTCTTTTTCATCCTTGATAACGTAGTCAATCAGTTCCTGATCTTTTACATAGCCTTTTACAATTGTGCGATATGTCTTTTCAATGCAATGACGTTTTTTCATCATTTCATTAAGATCCTGCAAGGCACGCATATCCTTACCAAACATAACTAATCCACTGGTATTGCGGTCAAGACGATGAACTGGTCCTGGCGTAAAGCCAAGATCAGCTTCAGGATCATATTCGCCTTTTTGATAAAGGTATGTCAGCACTTGATTAGAAAGTGTGTTCATATCTTCATTGATATCAGGTTGCACTAGTAAGCCTGCTGGCTTATTGACAATGAGGATATGTTCATCTTCATAGACTACATCAAATGTGATTGGAAGATCGTGAATTGTAAGGGGTGAAGTATATTCTTTAAACTTATCATCATATAAGAAAAGAGAAACCTCATCTCCTAGATGAAGAATATGGTTTTCCTTGACACGTTTCCCATTTACTTTGACATCTTTTTTTCTTAGCATCTTATAGACAAGAGAAGATGGCGCTTTACACAAAAGCTTCTTTAAATACTTATCTATACGCTGATTTTCGTTATTTTGATCAATAATTAATTTCTTCATTTTTACCACCGCCAACATTATAGCATATCCGATTGACAAAAATAAAAAATATTTATGAAAGCCTTTACATCAAAACTATGTTTTGTTATCATGACTATGGGTAGAAACCATAATATGGCCCTCTAGACATCACATTCTGTGTGATCTTAGAAGAAAGCAATGCATCCCCCGCATTACTTTCTTTTTTCTTTATGTTATAATTTATAAAGCGAGGTACATATTATGGAAGAAAAATTGCGTTCTAAGACAATCTTTGAAGGAAAAGTCATCACTGTTACTCATGATGAAGTAAGACTTCCTGATGGCAATACTGCCTTAAGAGAAGTGGTGCTTCATCGTGGAGGTGTGGGCATTCTTGCCATTGAAGATGGCTGTATCCTTCTTGTTAAACAATACCGCTATCCTAATGGCATCGATACTTTAGAGATTCCTGCCGGAAAGCTTGAAAAAGGAGAAAATCCTGATGAAGCCTGCTTCAGGGAATTTGAAGAAGAGACAAACAGACGTGCTTCTTCAATGAATCTGATTTTTAAGGCTCTCCCTACTCCGGGATATTGTAGTGAAGTGCTTTATATCTATGAAGCAAAGGATTTTAAGGAAGTAGATGATTCTCTTCCTCAAGATGAAGATGAATTCATTAATCTTATTAAGATGCCATTAGATGAAGCATATAAAAAAGTCCTTACATCTGAAATAATGGATGCAAAGACAATCATGGCAATTCAATATGCCTATATAAATAAAGACCGCTAATCTTAGCGGTCTTATTCTTTATCTTTTTTCTTGTTAATAAAGTAAACAACAACTTCTACAATCGCAATAATGAAAGTATTGAAGAAATACACATTTGCGACACCAGCAGCAGCTGATGAGATAACACCATTGTTTTTCATCCAATTCGCATAGCTTGGAATTGGTGGAATAATAGCATGTAGCACTGTTAAGATTGCTGACATGAAAGCATTGGCAATATTGCTATAAACAAGATAGATATCTTTCACAAATGAAAGTACTCCATGTTCAAATGATGCCTGTAAACTTGTATAGATCAATAATCCAACAACAAGAATAACAAGTGAAAGAGAGAATGTATAAAGAATATTCATTAAAGCAGATCCCACTTTTTCAAGTGTAACTTTCTTTTTCTTTGGTTCTTCTTTATCAGTTTCTTTTTCTTCTTCAGTTTCTTTTTCTTCTTCACTAAAGATCTTATCAATAACAGAATCCAATTCACCAGTAGCCTGCTTATCTAAAGATAATGATGTTTCTTCATCATCTGGGAAGAAAAATTCTTTAGGCTTATCAACTGGCTTAAATTCCTTAGTTGCTTCTTCTTCAACAACTTCTTCATCTTCTTCTGCAGGTTCTTCTTCCTCTTCATCAAGTGAAGGAAGAGAATCTTCAAGAGCCTTGAGTTCTGCTTCTAGATCATCTTCTTCATCTTCAACTAACTCTTCAGCAGGTTCTTCATTTTCCTGAGCACCATGTTCAATAGCTGAAAGCATGTCTTCTAGACCTGCAAGTTCATCTTCCAATGAAAGTTCTGATGTTGATTCTTCAGTATCATCAAGTGGAAGTTCTTCCTCTTCTTCAACTGGTAACTCCTCAGGAGCTTCTTCCTGTTGACGTTTTTCTTCTTCAAGACGTTGTGCTTCTTTTTCAAGCTCTTCTTGCTTGATGATCTTAAGCTGCTGTGTCTTAGAGATTTCATCATCTAAAGCTACCGGATCAACATTCAATTCTGAAAGTCGCCATTCATATGTCTTGTTGACAATATCCATCAAGTCATTATCTCCACTGTAGACATCTGCAAGATGTCCTCTTACGGAATGAAGCTCTTCTGGTGACATATTATCATCCATTCCAAGAATGGACTGATACATTGAGAAGTCTTCATAGCGTCCAAAGATAATGTCATTCAATGTTTCATACATGCTCTTAGATACTTCGTAAGAGATTGTATGTTCCTTATCTCCAGCCTTTACAAGATCTTCTACATAAATAAGATTAATGCCAGCTGCATGTCCTGAATCCAACAATTGTCCAATAGAAGTAATAAGCAATGTCTGAGACTTATTTACGCCATATTTTTCAACGAGGAAATCGATAATGTCCGTTGATGGGAATGGCTGAAGCTTAGTATCTGTACCAATAACGTAGTCGATTCTATTATATAGTTTTCCTTTTTCAAGATAACGAATAGCATCTTTTGTCTTATGCGTTGAAACAACCGCAATCTTAATATCTTTCTGTTTAAGATATTCCAAAAGTTCCATTACGCCATCATTAGGCTTAATGCCTTTCACCTCAAGATAATCATATAGGTCTTTTTCTACAGTCTGATTAAACGAAGATGAGTTCGTCGTACTAGATAGAGGCAATGAATCATACATGGTAAACATGTTTCCCAAGGCATTATAGAAAGTCTGTCGATCCATTGCGACCTTTTGTTTCTTGCATAAGTTTTTATAAAAGTTATAACGATAATGATTTAATGGAAAGATACATCCATCTAGCTCAATTATTACAAGCTTTAAATCACTGACATTCTGTCCTGCCATAAATCCATCCCCTTTTGCCTATTATAACAAATATTAATATATTACGTTATAGAAAAAAAAGCAAGTCTTATAGAAATAATCGTAAATGTGTGTTGCTATTTTCTAAATCATCATGAACTAATCTACCTCTATATTTTCCTACTTCTTCCTAGGTTTTGCAATACTTATCTGTTACTCTTTCTTTAAGGATAACATATTTCAAATCAATATAGAAAGTTTTATCTTCTAAAAAGAAAAAAGCGCAAATTCTTGCGCTTTATTTCATATAACGTGATGCCCAATTAAAGATGCTTATTCCTTTAACACTACGTGGATGATTTCTCATGACATAGATCCATGTCCAATGGTCATTGTAGTAGACAGCTTCTTGTCTATGATCATAATTATAGTCTTCATACACTTTAATCTTTCCATCATATGTCTTATAGAGCGTCAGCTTCAATCTGTCATTAGCAGTTTCATATGTTGTATAGCCAAAGCGATCAGTGCGTTGATGTACTCTTTGTCCTTCACTTAATAGTGACCACATACGCTTAGAACTCTGTTCAGGATCGACAGATGCATCTGTTTCTCCCTGAACAAGCCATATGGAAGTCTTGGCCTTCTTCATTGTCAAAATATCCTCATTTGAGACTTGATTGACAATTGCAGGACAAATGATGATACCTGTATCAAAGAGACGTGGATAGCGAATAATCATGCGTGTTGACATATAGCCACCAGCTGAAGCTCCTGATACCATGATCTTATTGATACGATATTTCTTTGCTACAAACATAATTTCCTTATAGGCCTTTTCAAGCAGATTCTCACTATCCGCATTATACCAAGTATCTGGTACCTGGAATGCCATCACATTAGCGCCTTTAAATGTTCTTTGTGCTTCTTTTGTAGCCCATCCAACAGTTCCACGATTAGCGAGCATCTGTGCGACATTATTATGAGTCTGTCCCTTGATATCTCCTTCTCCATTGCCGTGGAACCACACTATAAGACGTCTGCTATTGGCATTATAGAACTGGTAATTCAATCCGTAGTGTCCTTTGACACTTCTGAACTTGGATGTTTCTTCATTGATGATCTTCTTCTTAATAACAAATCTCACATCCTCCTTCTTGAGAGAATACAAATCATGATTAAGCGTAATCGTATAAATCAGCTTACCAGGATAATTACGCTGTTCAGTAAGCCATGTCAATGTAGAGCCTTCCCCTTGATTTAAATACAGTATCACTTTCTTGCCCATCTTTTTTACTTTCTCGATGGTTCTGTTGGTATCATAGTAGACATTTCCTTTATCTACTCCAAAATCCACAATGCTTTTCGCATTGATCGTAAAACTGTTCTTAGTGATACCTTTCAGGGACTTCAAGGAATGAAAATCAATAACAATACGATCGACCACTTCACCTGCATCAGTAACGCTCGCATAAAGCTGTGCCTGATATGATGAAGAGGCATGAATTGGCATAATCATAAATGAAAGCATCATTATGCCAGATAGTACAATAGTCATTATCTTTTTCATCATAATGCCCTCCTTATAATTATTGTAAAGAAAAAGAGAATGACATGTCTTCCCAATTTTCTAGGAAGGACATACCATTTCTCTACTTCTTTCACGATAGTTCTTAGGTGTCTCGTCATAAAGCTTCTTGAAGATTCTATTAAAAGACTGAATGCTTTCAAAGCCATTCTGAAAAGCTATTTCCAATATCTTCTTATCACTTTCCATAAGGTCCAATAAGGCATGTTCCATACGTACATTTCTTAAGTACTCATTGATGCCAATACCAAACGTCTTCTTGAACTGTGTAGAAAGATAGCTTTCATTATAATGCGTCAATTCAGACAGAGCTTCTAGATTAATATGATTCTGATAGTGTCTATCAATATATTGCTGAACAAAAAGAAGAACATTAGAAGAAAATGAATCAGTAGATACTATTCCTGTTTCTTCTTTTAAAATCTTTATCATCTTCAACAATAATAAATACGTTTCAAGCATCCTATCTTTTTTATGATAAGAATAGACTTCCAAAAGAATAAGTATAAGTTCTGGCGTGCGATACGGATTTTTTCTTATCGCAAAACCAAAATGCTTATGATTAAGCATCCATGACAAGAAGCGATGATTGATTATCAAAGAAAGCATTTCTGTGTCTTCAAGTAGAATTGCTTCATGAAAAACATTATTATTAACGAGGCAAAGATCACCCTTCTCTACAATAGTTTCTTCTCCCTCTACCGTATATTTTAGTTTTCCTTTTAAGATGTAGTTGATCCTCAAGGAATCATGGTAGTGGCGTACTTCATCGAGATGAGTGAAAAAACAATGTTCAATAGCATAATCCGAAGATGATATTCTCATATGAGCCCCCCTTTATATTAAGGTTAACATGAGAAACTCCCTATTCTATCCTCATTTTCACAAAACGAAAAAATAGTGCTTTTTATGAGCACTATTTATGATGAAGCATTTTCTTGATTAAATGTCTTCTATATTTCGGATGAGTAATAGGCTTATCCAATAAAATCTGATGCGCATTTTCATCCATTAACAACTGGCAATATGCTTTAGGATATCCGTATTTTACAAGATACTTATAACATTCTTGCATATTAGGAATACGTCCTCCCTGCGCTCTATGTGTATCAGTGCCGATCACATGTACCATATTGCGATCAAGTAATGTCATCGCATTTTTATGATGGAGAGACTGCTTATCAAGTATGCTTGTAGTATTGACCTGGATTACACATCCTAAATCGATGAGATACTGTACATAATCAATGTCTAATACGCTATGGAAATATCGTTCAATATGTGCCACGATGGGAATATAGCCCTTTTTAATAATTGCACGTAGATAATCATCAAAATGTTCCATAAAGCTATCTGTCGGCTTGATAACATTGTATTCACATAAAACATAATGCGTATTTTCAATTGGAAGAAATAGGTCTTTTTCTACAACTTCAGTACTGTTTTCATTAAGCATCAGTTCACATCCACTATAGACGTTAATATCAAACTGTCTTGCTAATTCTTTTAATTCATTGATGCGATCTAACGCAATGTCTTTGATATCGCTGCTCATAAAGCCACTTGTAAAATGTGGTGTTGCAACTATGTCAGAGATTCCTTGTTCCCGAGCTAAAGCAAGAGCTTGCTCTGCTTCGTTTTTTGTAGAGATTCCATCATCGATGTCCCATGCATAATGGCCATGAATATCTACATACCCCATTTGAATCACCTCTGGTAGTCATTTTACCATAAAAAAAGAGATAATCCCATAGAGGATTATCTCTTTTTTATTACATTAAGCTATATAAACTAATGCAGTAGTACCAAGTCTGTTCCATTTACCAGTAACTGTTTTTTTCTTACGGTTAATAGTTAACTTAGTGAGGTACCATTTTTTAGCCTTTGCACTGTAATGTAATGCATAAACTTTCTTTACTTTCTTAGAAAGGTTAGGTACTTTAAGAGTTACTTTAGTGTTCTTAGATGATTTTTTCTTTTTTCTATAGATACGAACCATCTTAGAAAGTTTTTTCAACTTTCTTAATTTAACGCCTTTAGCTTTAACAACTTTCTGTCCCTTAAGTGCCTTAGCTACTGAAACAGACTTCTTGTTGTACTTGGCAGCTACCCCTTTCTTTGAAACAATCTTGCTAGATAAAACAACTCCGCTCTTGCTTGCTTTTTTAAGCACTAAGCTTGCTGTCTTTGATCCAGCTGCATTGACACCTGCGAACGTAGAGAAAACCATTGCGAACGCAAGCACAAATGCCATCATGAATTTTTTCATAATACTCTCCTCCTATTCATAATATATTTTGACAATCATATCTTTTAGAGATGATTGATCAAGGTAATATGCATCATAATCGCCATCCTTGCCATTCTTTCCAGGCAAGACATAGTTTTGATCAGATGTGTATTTATATTCAAGCATCATATTGCCAAATGTGACGATATCCTGATAGGACACATTAGTAACGATACGTGATACAAATCCATACAATTTAGCAACAGTCGATTCGAAATCATCACTAAGCATCGCTTTTATCTTTGCATAGAAAGCTTCATAGTATGCCTGCTGACGAGCAAGTCGATCCTGTGCAGAATAATCCTTATCTGTGTCTCTGGTTCTGACAAATGTTTCAACATTTTCTTTTGTGATTTTCACAACATCGCCTTTTTTCATTCCATTTACTTTTGCAAGTGAATCATTTGGTACTTTTACTTCTAATGTACCAACAATATCCTGCAGCAGTTTGAGGGAATCAAGATCCATTGACCCATAGCGAGCAATCGGAATATCCATCATCATCTTAGAGACAGCACGCATGGCTTTCATACATCCAGATTTCTCATCCGTACCATAAGCATAAGCAAGATTGATATGATCTTTTTCCCATCCTAATGATTCTCCATCAAAATCAGTCTTTTCAATTGATGTTATAGAATCACGGGGAATAGAAATCAATTTCACCTGCTTCTTTGCACGGTCAAAAACCAATAATCCCATTGCATCAGACTGTCCAAGTTCATTTTCTGTTTCCGGGTTCTTTTCCGTCTTATCAATTCCTAACAAAAGAATTGAAATGATTGACGTATTGTACTTATAGCTCTTTCCATGATAACTAATATGACGATAATCAGAATCCTTATTAACCTTAGTACTTTCACCTTTATGATAAGTTGCAACAAGTCCAATACACAATGCGACTGACAATAATCCGATAAGAAAGAACGCAAACTTTTTTCGTTTCTGTTCTTTAATAATATCCATAATATCCATAGTAGCCATAGCGGCCATAATCCTGGGAAGAAGCTTTTACTCGACTCAGGACAACCCCTACAACTCTTCCTCCGTTATTTGTTAATTCACCAATTGCACGCTTGGCAACCTTCTTTGAAGTGAATTCATTTCTTAAAACGAATACAGTTCCATCAACTGCGCGTGATACAACAGTTGCATCAGATCCAGCCGCTACAGGTGGTGTATCGATAATCACATAATCAAACTGTTCTCTTAAAGTTTCAATCATATCTGTAAAATGAGAAGACGAAAGAATCTCTGATGGATTTGGCGGTGTCTTACCTGCCAACATGATATAGAGATTATCGATATTAGTACTATTTAGACCATCTTTTCCTTGATTAGTTAAAAGTTCAGAAACACCATCATGATGCTTAGTAAGCATTAGATACTCTTTTAAAGATGTTCTTCTTAAATCACAATCCACAAGACAGACCTTCTTGCCCATCTGAGCAAAAGCATATGCTAAATTAAAGGCAATAACAGTCTTTCCCTCATCAGGAATAGAAGATGTCAATGAAATCACTTTCAGATTCTCCGTATACATTAAATTTGTTCTTAGCTTCTTAAATGATTCAAGAGAAGAAGAATGAGTTGTAATGGTCTGTGTTTCAATTTCAATAAAATTTTTCTCTTCCATTATTTCTTACCTCTCTTCTTTCCAGATTTCTTGACATATTTCAATGATTTATCATCTACTACAACCGCTAATACTGGAAGATCAAGTGTTGCTTCCACATCTTCAACACTCGTAAATGCATCATCAAGTACAAAACGCAATGTAATATATCCTAAACAAAGCAACATACCAATTAAAGTACCTAAAGCAGTTGCTTTTACAAGACTAAGCCCTACTCTTTCATTATTAACAATCGCTTTTTCAATACGATATGGTTCCTGTGAATCAATCTCACGTATATCATCCATTCCTTCTTCTACAAGAGCATTACAGATTTTCATCGCTTCTGTAGCACTATCAGAAGTAACAGAAATCTTTAAAATACGTGTTTCCTGAGGATTTTCAATTTTTATCATATTATTAAGCTGCTTTGTTGTATACTTTAATGAAAGCTTATTAATAACTGCCTCAAGATTAGGTCTCGATGTAAAAATAATTTCATAATCTGATGTTAAATTAGAACTCAACTGTAAAGATTCCAATGAAATCTTTTTATCCGAGCTTCTTAAATACACCATTGAACTAGACTGATAATGTGGTGTTGACAAAAATGTAAAATAAGATAATCCCAAGATACCTCCTGCTAATGCACATACAACGACAAAGTACCATAATGTCTTGATCTTTATAAACAAAGCTTTAAGATCAATCTCATAGACATCATCGTTAAACTGTTTAAGTGATTCATTTGCTGAATTCACACTACCCCTCCTATAACCAAAATACTGATTAACGGTATTTTTTTGTCAAATATAAATATATTATAACATAAAAATTACTTTTTAAAAGAAAATCAAATTTAAAAATTTGAAAAAAGCTACCAAAAGGTAGCATGCGAATAATCTTATACTTATAAAAACAGTATCTCTTTTGTTCAAGAGCATAAGTCTTGTCAACATCATATAAACTGTTAGAATAAAACAAAGGAGCGTGAATCATGGATAGAGTTCTGCATCGTATTCTTATTGCAAACTGTTTCGTACTGGTTTTTTTCATCAGCATTGCTATTTTAATGAACACTTCTGATTTATTTGACACTTTCTTCTTTTATTACAGCATAGCTTCTGCCAGCTATTTTATAGCTGTTATCATCATTTATTATTTTACTGAACACAAAAAAGCAAGGAGATAATTCTCCTTGCTTTATAGTTTCATATAGTCTTCCATATCCTGAAAGCCCAGCCTACGATAAAGATGCTTACCTTCTTCTGTACTTTCAAGATAGATCTTATCAATACCAATCTTTTTTGCAAGACGAATAAGACAACGACAGATGGCTTTACCAACACCTTTTCCACGGTGTTGTTTTTTTGTATAGATATTCATAAGATATCCACTTTGACCACTCATATTATCAGGTGAAGGCATTTCTCGATGAAGACACATACCGCCCCATCCTAACAACTCTTCACCCTCATAAGCTGCCACTGCAATATGTCTATTGGCTTCAAGCTCTTCTAAATAATACAGTCTCGTCTCTTTCTCAAGACTTGACCATTCCTCATCGCTCATCTCTTTCTTTTCTTCTTCAAAGACCTGCGATAATGAGAGTTTTCTCATCTTAAGTAGTTCATCTACATTCTCAATTGTCAATTGCTTTATCGCAATCATAATTTCACTCCTCTTCTTCATTATAGAAAAAGGAAGTAAAATCACTGTGAAAAATGAATTATATATCTTTATACGCTTTAATTGATGGATGAATAATATGTTCATTAATGATTTTTTCCATCCAGATCATATGATACCAGCGATCAAACTTGTAGCCACAGTTTTTAAATGTACCTACTTTATGAAATCCTAAATGTGCATGGAACTGTTCACTGTTGTTGGTTAATGTTTCATCTTCAACTTCAGGAACGCTAATGCAGGCATAAAGGTTGGTCATTCCCATTTTAAATAATGCCTTCTCTATCTCTTCATAAAGCTTACGTCCATAGCCTTTCCCTTTAGCGTGGTGATCAAGATAGATGCTTAGCTCACATGACCATGAATAGGCAGCACGAGGATAGAAGGCATGAGCATAAGCATATCCTTGAACTTGACCTTCATCTTCAATGACAAGATAAGGATAAAAAGACATGATCTCCTTCATACGATCAATAAACTCATCTTCACTCACTTCATCATATTCAAATGTGATGGCTGTATTTTTAATATAGTAGTTATAGATTTCAATAAGACGTTTTGCATCTTCAATTTTGGCATCTCTAATATGCATATATTCTCCCCCCTTATTGTTTTCAAGTTTAATCAACAAGAAAGAGGAAGTCAATCTTTAGAGTTCTTGTCCTAAGGCATCTGCTAAGATAATAGCATCATAAAGTTCATCAGGAGTGACATCACCTGCAAGGTTATGAATCGTTTCTCCTTCAACGCAGGCATTTTTAGCAATAGTGCGCACATCTTCACGATTCGTGATGCCTAGTTTCAATAAAGTAGTAGGAAGACCTACTTCTTTACAGAAGTTCTGCACTTCATAAAATTCTTCTTTTGAAGCACCTTCAAGAATCAGCTGTACAAGAGTCCCAAAAGCCACGCAGCATCCGTGATCAGCACTATGTCCACCAAGTGAAGTCACACCATTATAGAATGAATGTGCGGCTGCACAATTGACATTGTCCGCACCTACTCCTGACATATAGACATTCGCTTCAATAATAGCATCCAAAGCTGGTGTCACCACATGTTCCTCACAAGAGCGAACAGCCTGTAAGCCATATTCACGCAATGTCTCATAACAAGTTTTCGCAATCGCCATTCCGGTTCTTGTAATACCTGTTCCTTCAAGACTTGGCGATTCAGTACGATAAGATGCACGACCTTCAAAATAAGTACCTAAGGCATCTCCCATACCTGCAATCAAAAAGCGCACTGGGGCATCGGCAATCACCTGGCTATCTACCATGACCGCATCAGGGTTAGTTGGATAGAATAAATACTGATTGAAGCTGCCATCATCATTATAAATAACTGACAGACCAGTACATGGGGCATCAGTTGCTGCTACAGTTGGAATAATGACAATATGCTTGCCTGTATAATAAGCTGTTGCTTTTGCTGTATCGACAGCTGATCCCCCACCAACTGCAACGACAACGTCAATATGGTCTTCTTCAACGATGGATTTCATTTTTTCAATTTCACTTTTGCTTGAAAGACCACCGAATACTTCATAGCGACGATAGTCATCATGATCCTTAAAGCTTGTTTCTAATGCATCATGGCAAGCCTTATATCCACTGTTGGAACAGATAAACAGCCATCTTTTTCCCATATAGTGCATTTCATCATAAAAATGATAAGTCGCATCTCTTCCTTGTACATATTTAAGAGGTTCTCTCATTGCACGCAATAATTTCATATGTATCACCCTTTCTTTTTGCGATATCTATATTATAGTTCACAATAGAAGCTTTGTATTAAAATTATTACATATTGAAAAAAGGAATCCGAAGATTCCTATTTAAAATGATATGGCAATAGTTTCATGCTATTGTCTTTTCCATATTTTATAGCCTGTAAAATCACATCTGCTTCTTGTCCAATATCACCAAGATTGCTTGCTGAACAGAAGAAACACTGTAGTTTCTTTTCCTTGAAGAATCTTACCATCTTCATGACATTATCAGGACTAAGTTTTTCAAATGGTTCATCAATAAAGAGAATACGCGATGAATTATCACGATGATTATAGATCATCAATAAAGCTGAAATTAAGATCAAAGTATAAGGAATCTGCAGTTCGGCACCCGAGTTGCTGCCAATCTGCTTAGATAAGCTTCCCTGCTTAATTGTATCATTGCTGAAGAGAATATCATAAGACAAGTAGTTACGATAATCAGCGTAGTCATCAATATCATCAGAATTGATGATATCATCTACAATCTGATCCATTTCCTGATCTAATTCTTCAATATTAACATTACCTGATGTAAAAGTAAGCAGACCTTCACTTAATGTCTTACCAAAACGAATGATTGATGCATAATCCGATGAATCATCTTTAAAATGTACATCAAAGACATACTGTGTATCATAGCCTGTTTCACTTAATTCCTTATTAAGTCGTTTTAATTCCATCATGGCATCATTACAGAACTTAAGGATCTTTAAGGCAAACTCATTCTTGAAGTTTTCACGATAATGAGATTTCTTTTCAATCAAATCTGTCTTGATCATTTCAATATTGCCCATCTGAATATCATTATAACGATGACGGAACATCTTCTCTGCTTCTAACGTATTGACAATAGTGGCTTCAGAATAATACTTTCCACCAAATTCTCCCTGTAATCCCATAATGCTTGCGACCAGCTGTTCTCTTTTCTTATGAAGAGATTTTGCTTTGCTTTCAGAAAGAACATTGCCTTCTTTATGAGAAGAAAGATAATCTTCATATTGATTAATAGCCTCATTGGCAGTAATCTCATTTTTCTCTCTTGCATCCTCTAATGCCAGCTTTGCTTCTTCTACTTCTTTTTTACGTGTATCAAGCACACTCTTTAGCTTCTTGATCTGTCGATCAATATTATCCATCTCATAGCGATTATTCGCTACTTTTTGTTCATTGTTCTTCTTCTTTTCAAGAGCTAATTCTCTTTGATGACGGATGTTTTCAAAATCAATGTTTTCATGCATCTGTCTTGTCAGTTCTTCAATATGACTTTGACATGCAAGCAATGCCTCATTGTTTTCTTCTATATGAAGATCAATATCAAAATCATACTGATCATGCAAAATAGAAAGCATTGCCTGGAAATCATTCTTGAAATCCTGAGCGTAATGCTGATTCTTTTCTAATGAAGAAAGACGTGCCATCAATTCATTCAAATGTTTTTCATGTTTCTCTATATTTAAAGATAACGCACTTTCTCCAAAGACATAATCGTTCACATGATGAAGATCTAAAGAGAAGATTGTCATATTAAGACTGGCAGTCCCATCTTTTTTCATGCCTCGTGGATATTCTTTTACATTGTCATCTTCAATAGCAACAATCTTTCCAAGAAGGAACTTAAGATAACGAGTAGCATGAATATTGCTGACAGAAAGCTTTTCCATCAATGACTGTTCTACGCATTCAAAATCTTTTAGCTGATACGTATTGACCAATCTTGCATGAGGATAATTCCCCTTGTTTCTTACCTGTTGAGCGATATCAAGATAAGAAGGATCAACGATGATATCATATCTTCTCCATCCAAGATAGTTTTCAATAACCGCTCTCCACTCTTCATCTATTTCAGTAACATACTTGCAGACCATTTCTACTGGTGAATCAATATTTTTCTTTTTAAAGACATCCTTGATATCTTTAATTAAAGCCAAATTCTCTTTTGCTTCATGGTAGACAAACTTATTCTTTGATAAGGCTTCAATAATATCCTTTTCTTCAACACTTTGTGTATGAACATTTCTTTTCTTTTGTTCAAGAAGTGGTATTTTCGCATTATTGATAGAAGCACACTCTTCAACAATACGACGCAAGTTAAAGATTGCTTCTTTTTTCTTTGTCTTTATTTGAGAAATGATCTTATGATCAAGTGCATCTAGATGATTCTCTTCACTAAATGTATTGATCTTCTTTTCAATATAGCCAAGCTGTCCCATCAGCTCTTCTAGATCTCGCTTTTTAAATTGAAGCTGTCTGCTCTTTTCTTCAAGCTGTGATTCTCTATCTTTATAATGATGAAGTGACTTAGTGACATCCCATTCATCCAATGTTTCATCTAATCCTTCTATTTCTTGAGCAAGAAGAAGTATTTCATCATTTAAGGATTCATTTTCTTTTTCACAAATTGCTCTTTTTTCTTTGTTTTCTTCAATTTGATTATTGATATCTTCAATAGTGTTCTTTGCTTCTACAACTCGCTTGTAGGCATTCTTGATTTCATCAAGAAGAAGAATATGATCATAATGATGATATTGATCATATTGATCAATGATCTTTTTGATAAAACTGATTTCTTCATCTAAACGTGTTAATGTACGATTAAGTTCATCAATGTCTTCCTTGGTTTTCTTTAATTTAGAAATATCAACTTTCTTTTCATCATCAAGAACATAGTTCTTAATGAAATCACTGATCTTTCCTACTTCTTTTGGATCATAAGTCAAAATGGATTTAAGTTTTCTTAAATAATTCTTTCTTCCTTCATTGTAAGTAGAAATCTTTAATCCCAATAGTGACATTGCTTCATTGAATGCTTCATCTTTATTAGGCGCATAGCTGATGTCATTGACTTTTCTAAATTGCTGGAAAGTGTAAGGAATATTGTCTTCACTTAATGGATGAATATCATCGAGTGACATATTTTCAATATTGAACCATCTTGTTTCTGTAGTGTTAGCTGCATCATCTTTGATAATACATCCGGTAATTAAATATTGATCATTGAGATCATCATACCATTCAAGCATGATGTAGGCGTAGACTTCATTATATTGAGAAACCGGTCTGCCATATTCATTTCTTGATGCATTGATAAGCTTTCTTACATAAGAATCAATTGTTCTTTTCTTTGAGCCTGTACCTTTCGCATCAGATGAACTGTTGAATCCAGTATCACCGATGTAGGCATACTTGATCGCATCAAGCCAGGCAGATTTTCCTGATCCATTGTTTCCGGTAATATCGGTCATTAATCCGACACGATCAATGCTGTTTTCAAATCCATACCAGTTAATCAGCCATGTTCTCGTCATTGTAATCATTGTCTTCACCTTCTTCCCTTTCCTTTATTTTTTCTTCTAGATCTTTTAGAACCAATGCAAACTGTTCTTCTTTCATACAAAACATAATAGAAGGATAGATTTCTAGTGTTCCTCCTTCTTCTACATTAAGACGAAGATCTCTATCTTTAACTGAAATCAGATTATAGCGTCTAAACTGCTTATAGGCATTTCTTTTTTCAGATGGCGTAATGTCAAGATGCAATGACTGAAGTCGATCTTGTACTTCTTCAAAGTTAACGATAATACGTTCTACCCAATTGGCTTTCTTTTCTTCATAAATAAGCATCAATACAAAAAGCATATAGATGGTATGAGGAGAAAAACGATGGAAATTATAAGGAGTCTCTTCTCCATTTTGTAAAGAGAGATCGATTAATGAAACAATTTCATCTTCTTCATTCCACTCTAATCCATAGCCGATTTCTTCTAGTCTAGACATAATGAATTCTCGATGTTCATTATCCATAATGTAGTCATAGACCTTCTTATCTTTTCTTCGCATGATAAAAGTTGAACCTAATAGTTTTCTAATAGCAACTTTATACATCTCTTCATCTACTATCATTATTTTCTTCTCCTTATAATCATATCTGGCATTTCACAAAAATCAGTCACTAATCTTCGATCGGTAATATTGATTTCATATGGGAAATCTTCATTGTTTACATACATCAGTGCAGCAATCAAGGTTAAGACATCTTTCTTATTCTTGATCATATCCTTATTGATATGTACCTTCTCCTTAATATGCCATCCATCCATATATTTTGCGACATTATGTTTAGAGTAGGCTCTATTTATTGATCGAGATAATAGTTCCTGTTCTTTCTTGATTGTATCTTCATCAATAACAATGGGCTTAATTGGCATTACTCGTCCTTTATGCATATCTCTTTTCTTCTTTAAATCAAATGACTGTCTTGCGATAAAAGACTGATTGACAATATTGATACATTTCTTATTAATACTCTCTACACTTTCTTCCATTAGATCAGGATGGTTGTTTACAATCTGGAAGAAACGTTCTATAGCTGGATGAAGACTATCATGATAAGTCAAACGCATACGTATACGCTGATTAGCAAGTACATAATATTCATCAATACGGTTTTCAATGATGTTCATATTATCTTCATAGCTATAATCCAAAAAGCTTATAATGCTGCTGAGTCTTAAACGAATTGTTTCCTGGTTGACATGATCTTCACGTGGTGCATCATAGACCATCTTTTCTATTAAGGCATCATCTTCATATTCTAGCTTTCTACAATAGTTGATAATGACAGGAATAAAAGCCAATACGTTCCCATCATTCTTTAATCTAAAGTAGTTGTTAAAGAAATCCTTGATCATCTCTTCTTTACTTAAAAGATGTCCCATATGGGATAACTCATTGGTATCCAATAACTTCTTAATTAATGCAAGGATATTATCACGTAAATCAATAAGTTCATTTTTCAAGGCATTCTTATGCATTTCCAATGGCTCTAGAATCTGCTTGTAAGGTTCTAATCGACGGTAGCCAAATGTATCATCGCTTGCCGCTCTGACAATTTCATACATGGCAAAGATATGGCCTTTACTGTTGTCAGCCCCTCTTCTTACACTCATCAATCCATCCATCAGGATACGACACTCAGATGTGATACGAACATAGTATTCTAATCCGTTTCTTGACTGTTCTCTTCGGATCCATCCACATTCTTCAAAATATTTTAATATATCATTAGGTGTGCTTCCCATTGCTTCTTCTTCAAGAAGAGACTGATAATCAAATATCTTGTTTTTAGCATCCTGTTCATAAAGATCTTCCCTGCTATTAGCCATCGCTATTAAAGCCTGAATGATCTGAAAATAGATTGTACGGTTTTCTCCTGTTAAGGGATTAAAGAATTTCTCATTATCAAAGGTATCAAATAGATTCCAGAAATTCATCGCATAACACCTCTTTTCTAAACGTGATTTCTATTATACAAAAGTTTTCCTCCTTATTCTATGGCTTTTTTCATACTTTATGTCTAAAACTTTGTATTTGTTATTTTAAATAACATTTATAAAGAAGCAACTTGTTTTTATATTCTAAAATTGATTTTAATTGAAATATAATGTATAATATTTTCTATAAAATGTTATTTATAATAACATAAGGAGGACTGGAATGAAAACTTTATCCAAGAAGCGCCTAAGTGAGACGCTTATCTCAAAAAGAAAAGAACTAAACTTTACACAAAAAATGCTTTCAGAAGCAACTGGCATCAACCGTGCTATGATCAGCCGTGCAGAAAAGATGGACTATGTTCCTTCAATTGAACAGCTTGAAAAACTATCTGAACAGCTTCATTTTGATATCACTGATCTTTTTGAAGAAAAAAGATCAGTCAAGAAAACAATTGATAAACACTATAACATCGCTGTTGCGGGTACAGGATATGTAGGATTATCCATCGCTACGCTTTTATCTCAGCATCATCATGTAGAAGCTGTTGATATTGTTAAAGAGAAAGTAGATATGATCAATAATCATCAATCACCTATTCAAGATGACTATATTGAAAAATATCTTAAAGAAAAAGAATTAGATCTTCATGCAACTCTTGATGGAGAAGAAGCTTATCGTAAGGCTGACTTTGTGGTCATTGCAGCGCCTACAAACTATGATTCAAAGAAAAACTTCTTTAATACCTCAGCTGTAGAAGATGTTATTTCTTTAGTATTAAAAGTTAATCCTCATGCGACAATGATTATTAAATCTACCATTCCAGTTGGATATACAAACACTGTTAGAGAAAAATTCCACACTGATCGTATTATCTTCTCACCTGAATTCTTAAGAGAATCAAAGGCTCTTTATGATAACCTTTATCCTTCTCGTATTATTGTAGGATGCGATGAATCAAGCAGAAAAGAAGCTGAAATCTTTGCGGAATTATTAAATGAAGGTGCTTTAAAAGAAAATATCGATACATTATTTATGGGCTTCACTGAAGCGGAAGCTGTAAAGCTTTTTGCAAATACTTATTTAGCACTACGTGTTTCTTACTTCAATGAATTAGATACTTATGCAGAAAGCAAGAACTTAAATACTCAAGAGATCATCAACGGTGTCTGTCTTGATCCTCGTATTGGTTCACATTACAACAACCCTTCATTTGGATATGGTGGATACTGCTTACCAAAAGATACTAAGCAATTGTTAGCAAACTTTGAAAATGTTCCTCAGAACATGATTGAAGCCATTGTTGCTTCTAACAAGACAAGAAAAGATTTCATTGCGGATCGTGTTCTTGAAATCGCAGGTGCCTATGAAGCCAACAGCAGCTATGATGAAAGTAAAGAAAAAGAGGTTATCATTGGGGTATATCGTTTAACAATGAAATCTAACTCTGATAACTTTAGACAATCTTCTATTCAAGGGGTTATGAAGAGAATCAAGGCTAAAGGAGCAACAGTCGTTATCTACGAACCAACTCTTCCTGATCATTCAACTTTCTTTGGCAGCAAGGTTATCAATGATCTAGATGAATTCAAACGCATTTCACAGGCCATCATTGCCAATAGATACAATTCGTGTCTTGATGATGTAAAAGACAAAGTCTATACACGAGATCTATTTAGAAGAGACTAGGAGGTTTTTATGGAACATATAGAATTAAATGGAAAGACTGTTCTCGTAACAGGTTCAGCTGGCTTTATTGGCAGCAACCTTGTTCTTTCTTTATTAAAAACAATTTCTTCTATTCATATAATAGGATTAGATAACTTAAATGATTACTACGATGTAAACATTAAAAACTGGCGTCTTAAAGAAATTGAAAAAGAAGCTTCTTTACATCCTTCTTCTTCATACACTTTCATTAAAGGAGATTTATCAGATGCACAGTTAATCAATACTATCTTTAAAGATCATGAACCAGATATTGTAGTGAATTTAGCTGCACAGGCTGGTGTACGTTATTCTATCACTAACCCTGATGCCTATATTTCATCAAATCTGATTGGTTTCTATAATATTCTTGAAGCTTGTCGTCATTCTTATGACAATAATAAGAAAGGCGTAGAACATCTTGTCTACGCCTCTTCTTCAAGTGTCTATGGTACAAACAAGAAAGTACCATATAGCACTGATGATCAAGTTGATAATCCTGTTTCTTTGTATGCAGCTACAAAGAAAAGCAATGAACTTATGGCTCATGCCTACGCCAAGCTATACAATATTCCATGCACTGGCTTAAGATTCTTTACGGTCTATGGTCCTGCAGGTCGTCCTGATATGGCTTATTTTGGATTTACGAATAAGCTATTAAAAGGTGAAACAATCAAGATCTTCAACTATGGAAACTGTAAGCGTGACTTCACTTTTGTAGATGATATCGTTGAAGGAGTACAGCGTATCATGCAAGGTGCACCAGAAAGAAAGAACGGTGAAGATGGTCTTCCTCTTCCACCTTATTCTATTTATAACATCGGAAACTCTCATCCAGAAAATCTATTGGATTTCGTCTCTATTCTTCAAGAAGAACTCATACGTGCTAAAGTGCTTCCTGAAGACTATGACTTTGAAGCACATAAAGAACTAGTCGCTATGCAGCCAGGAGATGTACCCATTACATATGCGGATACATCCGCATTAGAAAGAGATTTCCACTTCAAGCCGAAGACAACACTTAGAGAAGGTCTTCGTGCATTTGCCAAGTGGTATAAAGACTTCTATCAATAATAAAAAAACCAGGCTACTCGCCTGGTTTTTTCATAAAGAATTTAAATACAATAAGCAACGCACATAGACCAACAACACCAATGACAAAGAGAGTGACATGTTCCATTAGCGATGCTCCCACATTGATATGAGATACTTTCCCCTGCTGAACAAGATAAGGAACTTGTCCGTCAAGTTTACGAATACTCTTCATTCCTTCCTCCGCAAGAGCATCCGCTATTTTTTTTGCTTCCTCATTATCAGAGGAAGTCACTGTGATCTTAAGAATACGTGTATCTGCTGGATGTTCTACATTGATCATTTCTAATAATTCATCTTCATCATAAGAAAGATGCAATGAAGACATCACCGCCTTTAAATTAGGACTAGCGGTAAAGATATGCTGATAATCGGAAGCTAGACTATTGCTTAGCTGTAGATCATCATAGGAAATCTCTTTCTGATTGCTTCTAATATAAACGGTAGCAGTTGATTGATATTGCGGTGATGTCAGAAATTTATGATAGACAATTCCTCCTGTCACTCCCAATATCAATGAAATTAATAATATATACCAATATGAAAATAAATATAAAATAAGCTGTCGCAGATCAAGTCTTTCTTCCATTTTTTCTCCCCCTTCTCTTTATTAAGACATGCAAAGCACTGAGCTTTGGACGAATATGGTTTTCATAAAAAATAAATGCTTTTTCACTTATCATCTGAACAAATGGATGACCTTCTTTACGTGATGCAAATTCATTGAAATCAACGATATCCCGATGATGATTTTCTAACAAAGACACAAATTCCTTATAGGCAAAAGCCTTGTCTTCACGCACCCATTCATGGGCGTGAAAGACAGCTGTATAGTATCCGTTAAAACGAATGGCGGGGCATCCGCTTGAGCGACATGGTACACACAGGATTCCTTCCCTATTCCACACCGTATGGCTTTTCCCATCGGAGATGTGGGTAAAGCCATTGGCTGCTAAAGCTTTCAATGTATTAAGATCATAGCTGTGGCGAGGGGCAAAGAAGATGGTTGTGTGTATGCCATGTTCTTCTAGGATTTCTTTGCCTTTCTTTATGGTTGCGTATTGATCTTCGTAGCTGCGTCCTGCAAATTCTGAATAGCCTGGTCCACTCACGAGGGTCTTTCCTTGGTGGATGCATTCATGAAAGCAGCCGTGCATCGCAAGGGTGTAGCCTTCTTTTTGAAGGGATCTCATTTCTTCCCAGAAATGGAGGTCTTCTTTATCAATAAGAAGCTCTGGATCTCGACATTCAGGAACAACCCCTAATAGCGGCTTGACATCATATTGTTTTAACAGAACTTTCGCTTTTTCCCATTGTTCTTTGTTCATCGTGGGACAAAGATCATCAAATCTTACAAGTATTTTTTTCAAATCTGTACCTCCTTAATGTTTCACCTTGATGACTGTCTTTACAAAAGCAACCATCTCCTGATAACTATCACTTTTACGATAAGCAAGATAATAAAGAAGATGTGGAACGATGGCACAAAGTACAATCATAATAATGAAACCAATAAAACCATCAATTGGGACAAGACGTGTCATAAAGTAAGTAATGCCCCCATTTACAATCGTGATCAGTGCATAGGTTCCATGCTTGACATAGAACTCACGTGAACTGCACTTAAAATAATGCGCAAACAATACCGCATTGCGGGCAATAAAATTAAAGAGCACGATCGTAATGATCGTCGCAAGAATAATACCGGTCACACCGTAGAAATAACCCAGCGAAGCATTAAGTACGATATTACCGATAGCTTCAACGATATACCAGACACGCATCTCCCAATAGAGACCTGCTCCCGAGGTATAGAGATTACGTGTATTGTTCATGGTGATAAGATAAAAATAAAGACAGAACATAACCATGATATAATTTGGAAAAATCATCTTTGCATCACGAAGCCACAAGGCCATAAAGGGCTGATAGAGACAGCACATGCATATAGCCATCCAGCCGCAGATCCATTCAAAGATAAATGTAAACTTAAACAGATCACGATAGTTCTTCTCAACGCTCTCTTTCACAATACTGTTGCCAACAGAGGCCTGCATCGCATTAATAATCATTAATGTGATGCCATAGAGCGCACTGTAGATATAGTAGTAGTTATCGTAGATTGCCACTGTCGTTAAGCCTAAATAAGCAGAAAGAAAAATAGAATCCATGCTGTTGCGGGCTGTATCGCCAATGCGATCGACAACGATTCCCTTAACCTGTCGCATGATCTTTTCTTTTGTGGTCTTATCAATTTGTCCTAATGGCTTAAGATGAGGAAAGAACTTATTGGCAAAGTATTGCGTCAAAAAGTTATTTAACAATGTACAAAGCGGCATCAATGCCACAAATAACATATAGTCTTTGGCAATAAAGAGAATAATCACCTGTGCAATCCTCAACAATGTTGAAGAGAAAGTATAGATGTTGTTGACAACATCATCTCTTTGCATGGCGGTTAATAGGACACTCTTGTAGCCAAAAAGCATATAAGAAAGACTTGTATCAATAAGATAGATAAAAAATAATAAATAAATATTCAGATCTTGTGGATAGCTTCCTGAAATAAGACTTGGCAAGAACGGCATGACAAACAAGCCACCAAGCAGGAAGACTGCACCGATGATCCAATAGATCTTTCTTAAATAAGCTAAAATAGCGCAGATGCTTTCATGATCATCTAAAGCGACAGGCTTATAGAGCACAAAGACAATTGCTGTCGTAAAACCTAAATCCGCAAGATTTAAGACATGAAGAATGGAATGAAAGAGACTGCTTAACCCCTGGTATTTTGCCCCAAGAAGATAAAGGACCATCGTCCTTGTCAAGAACGGCAATAAGATATTGGCACCCTGTCTTAAAAAACCACTGACAAGATTTCTTTTTGTATTCTTTATTCGTGATTCCATGTTTCATACCTTTCTAAATATAATCCTTCAAGCTTTCTTACGCTCTCTTTAATATCCCAATCTTCCAAGTGATCATAGATGACTTCTTCTCTTCTTTCGATATGATCAATCAATGTATCAGCCCATTGTGCTGCATTTCCTAAAGGAAGAAAAGTAATCAGATTAGAGACCTTGATCTCTTCTGAAATCACATCTGACGCCACAATCGGTAAACCCGCTGCCTGCATTTCTACAAGTGAAATAGGCATACCTTCTGAAAATGACGGGAAGATCGCCCCATCGGCCATCTGAAGACATTCATTGACATCATCTCTATTAGATAAGATGTGGACATCATCTTCTAGATGAAGTCTTTTCACCTTATCAAGAATCACCTTTTCCTCTGTTCCTGAACCAATCAGAAGAAGAGAAGCTGACGGACGCTTCTTCTTGATGTCATTAAAGACATCAAGAAGGAAATCATGATTTTTGATCTTATCAAAGCGTCCTACATGAACGATAAGAAGTGCATTCTCATTAATATGAAGAGCTTTTCTCTTCTCTACTTTTGAAGAAAGATTTTGATATTGATCAATATCAATACCGTTGTTTAATACCTCAATATATTGAGGAGAGATGAGATGAGACATCTCTTTTTTCATTTGACTATGCAAGGCGATAATCTCTGTAGGATAGTGGCTGATGATCCATTTAAGATGTCTCATCTGGATATGATCTTCAATCATTCTTGAGAAATCAAAATGTTGCGTGTAGAACATGATCGTGTTCTTTTTTGGTTTAGCAAAACGGATATAGTTTTGTAAAGCCAGATGAAAATGAATAATATCAGGAGAAATCTCCCTAATAAGTTTTCTTACTTGAAGATAGATTTCAATATGATTGAGGATACGATGATCGAGACGACGACTATCAAAGTGCTTGATATTATCACAAAGATAGATGACCTTTATCCCCTGTTTTTTAAGATAGTCTTCGTAGGGAGAATCGGGAAAGTGTTCAATACATAAGACAGTGACATCAAAAACAGAATGATCGATATGTGTCATATAGTTCTTGACGAGTGTCTCTGCTCCTCCGGTATTGAACCCGTGAATAAAATGCATGAGTTTAATCATAAATCCTCCTTAAAAAAAGAATCGATAAGGATCAATGATTGATCCTTTTGTAATGTAATAGAAGAAATATATTAATGACAAAATACAGATGCCATAAAAATACAATTTATTATTGACGATAATGCGATCAATAATGATAGGAATAAGCAGAATTAGGAATATACTGTAATAGAGTACTGCTCTTCCTAAAATAGTGATTGAATAGCTTAAACAAAGTATAATGATCGCAATCAATAAGGCATTTCTTGCATATTGTAGATTCTTTTCTTTATCTTTGATAAAGAAAGAAATAATCAGAATAAGATTGTAGATCATTAACATGGTATAGCTCGTATCGGAGGTGTCATATTTACCGCCAATGTATTTAGCATATAAAGGAAGACTGTTAATGATAAAAAGAGCGAGTGGTCTTCCTAATACCAAAAGAATTGCTTCTATTGCCAGAATGATGAAGAGATGTTTTTTCTCTAGATTTAATCTTGATAAGAAATAAAATGGCAATAAGATCAATGCGGATGTGTGAAACAATGATGCAAACAGGATGCTTACTATATAAGGAAGCAGCTGTTTTTTATGAATAAAGTGAAAAGCCATCAGGCTAAAAGAAATCGCAATCAGCTGTCTAAAGATACCTAGACTATAGCCAAAGAAGCCAAATGCAAAATAAACGAGAATGCTGATATATGGATTTTCAGAATAATGACTTATAAATATACAAAGTGGTATATAGATAAGTGCTGCTATGACAAAAAGAAAGAACGTTGGTGAAAAGGAATATAGGGCTGCTATTTTTGTTAATAGGAAAAAGCCCGGTTCAAAGTCATAGGGATAAACAAGCGGAGCACTAAGAATCGTATTTCTAGGAAGCGATTGATAGTACTTTAATGCCTGAAGATAGACGGTTGTATCTGCCCCCATGTTTGTCTTTCTAAGTCCAGCTAATAGAATCAAAAGAATCGCAACTATAAAGCAGAAGACCTGCTTTTGTAATTTAGAGACAGAATTGTACGTTATTTCCATATAAGGGAATAGAGCTAACCAGATAAGGCTCATGATCAAGAAGAAGATAAAGTAGACTGTCATAGTTCCTCTTCAAAAATAAGTGAGATAAATGTCTTTACTACATCTTCAATGTCATAGCCTTTTTCTTTTAGTTCCTCCACATAATGTGTACGTTCTCTTTCCCTATTCATTTTTATCTTGTCTTTCCATAAAGATGGTGACTCTTCAATAGAAGCCATCTCTATCAAGTCAGTAAGAAGCACTTCCTTTGTGATGGTGTCAGAAATAAGACAAGGCAAGCCGTTGGCTTGTGCTTCTATGACGGTGTTTGGCATGCCTTCATAAAATGAAGGAAAGACAAAAAGATCCATCGCTGAAAGAAGCGATGGAATATTTTTTTGTAGACCGCAGAAGATGACTTCATCTTTGTAATGCTGTGCTCTTTCTTTTATATCATAGAGAAGCTCGCCTTCTCCTATAAGCATCAGTCTGGCGTTTTTTTCTTTTCTGACTTCTTCAAAGATATCTAGAAGATAGTCATGATTCTTCTGATGAGAGAATCTTCCGATATGACCAATGACAAATGTGTTTTCTATATTCCACTCTTTTCTTACACGTTCTCTTTCTTCTTTATTAAATCGGTATTGTTCTAATGCTAATCCATTATGAAGAAGATGGAAATCTTCGTTCTTGCCAAACGTATATTCACCTGCTAATGAAGAAGGTGCGATCTTGGTAGTCGCAATACGATTGAAAGGCTTTCTTAAAATGTTGTTGATGGTTTTTCTTAAAAAAGAATCCTGACTGCTTGCATTGCAGGAGCGTACACATAAATGTGTTGCACCACCTTTCTTGCATGCTAAAAGATCGAAGTAACCAATGGGCGTATCACATAGTTTGAGTACATAATCATAATGGTGATCACTGACAATCTTCTTGAGCGCCTTATAGCTTTTTATTGGAGAAGAGGTACGAAGTGGAATTCTAAAAATACGTCCTCCTAGTTTTTTTACTTCTTCTTCATAGACGCCTTCGTTAGTAGAGACGATAAAGTCCATATGATAAGAAGAAGGAAGACTTCTATTGATTTTCATAAGAAATGTTTCAGCTCCTCCCATATCGAGTGAACTGACAATGCAAAGTAAACGTTTCAATATAATCATCTCCTTTCTAGTGTATCTATGATCATCTGAATATAACGATCTGGCTGATAGAGTTGCGCACTTTCACGTGCGTGTTTTTTCATTGTTAAAATTTCTGTATTATACATAAAAGTAAGCATTGCCTGTCTTAATGTCATGATGTCTTCTTTAGGATAAAGCCATCCATTTTGTCCATGAACTACTATCTCCTCATTGCTTGCCCATCTTGAAGCTATAACGGGAAGCCCGGATGAAAAGGCATCAATAAGTGTTCCTGGGAAGCCTTCTCCTTTCCATGTTGTAGGAAAAAGAAGAGCATCATAATGTTTTAATGTAGAAACACTTTCATTAAAATTAACAATACCTCTATATCTCACTTCTTCTGGTGCATGTTTCATAACGAAATCAAAGCGTTCTTTATATTGTTCATCGATGGGCCCGTAAATATCTAATTGGCAGACCTTATTTTTGAGGTTAATAAGTTGAACAGCTTCAATCGCTTCTTCTACCCCCTTTTCTTTCATGACTCTTGAAAAGAGTACGAATTTAAAGAGCGGATGATAGGCCACTTCAATTTGAGTGATGGGCAGTCTTTTAAAATTAGGGATAACTACACAATTAGTTACACCCACATCTTCTAATTTCTTTTTTAAAAGATGGGTTTCTACCCAGTTGACTTCAAAACTATTAAGGTACTTCTTAAACTTTGGTTTGTCTTTGACATACTGATCAAGATTTCCACCAATGACATCATGATAGATCTGCTTCTTGAATACTTTCGTAAAAAAATAAAGTAAAGGAAAATAGAAGGACATACCATTTCCTGATAAAAGAACAATAATCTGCTTATGTGTCAATATTGCTTTTAATGATGTAAAAAGAAGTCTTATTGGATTCTTTTTCATATAGGTATCTACAATATTGATAGTCCATGAAGACTTCTTTCTTAATTCTTCATAAAGCGTCAATGTCTTTACTGTCTGGCCATCGCACAAATTTTGCCCTTGGGCAAAATGTCCGATGATCAGCACCTTCTTATGCATCTTCATTGTTGATGAGATGTTCAATATGAAGCATCTCCCCCCACTCTTGATCATATGAATCAGGATTAAATGGCATCATACCTGCTCCTGGTGTAAAGGTAAGTTCTGCAAAATAGAAGGTATTGTTGGCAATAAAGAAATCAACACGTACAAATGGAAAATCCTGACTGAGATCTTTTGCAGCAATATACATATCGTTGAAGAAGGGTGGTTTTTCCATTTGTTCAATATCAGCGTAGTCATCTCTTTTTAAAGGAATCTTTTCTCCATCAAGAGTGAAAAAGCCTAAATGTGCCTGTCGATCATGAATAAGATCTGTGGATACATATATAAATTGTGGTTTTCCATTAAAGCAGAAGAATTTATAATCTGTGATGACGTCTCCTAAGAATTCTTCACAGATGATTCTGTGGCTTTTTATTTTTGAATAATGTATTTCAATATTAAAGTTGCCAAAGTCTTCTTTTTGCCATTTTCTTAATTGTTTCTTGATCTTCTTTTCATTTGCTTCTTCTTTGTTTGAAACAACGATGTTGTAGGCACAGCCATGCGTACATTTTAGTACAAACTGACTAGGCAGCTGTTCCCAATTGATGTCATTGACATCATCCCATACGCCAATGAGTTTATTGAGAATACGGCCATATCCTTTCTCTTTGATATAGTCTCTTACAGTGTATTTATCTGTAGCTTTGATCACATTTTTATCATTTGGATAATAATACAATTTGAGCCATTGAATCTTTTCATTGAATGTCTTTGGATCTTTAAGATGAAGCGTCTTGGATAAGACAAGACGGTAATAGATCTTTGATAAGGTTTCATCTGATAAGACATATCTGGCAGCTACCTGTGTCTTTCTTCTTAATTTATAAAGCAGTGAATCACGTTCCATTCTATGTCCTTTCCCCTTTCTTGACATATCGTTTTTTCTTGTAGAATCCAAATATCATATTGCGTAATGTACACAATAGACTCATAACTGGATTTTTCTTTTCAGCAATGCGGAAAAGACGATAATGCCATGTTATTAATGTTAAAAGTGAACTAGAAGAAATACTGTCAAGACGGCCTCTTCGATAAGAGGCAAGTGTTTCATCTAGATGAAAACAATCACATTTTTGAGATACTTTTAGCCACATGGCATAATCGTTGTTTTTCTTGATATCTTCAATTTGAATGACGCCCACCTTGTTGGCATCATACATAACCGTTAAACATCCCATCCAGCAATAACGATACATCCCTCTCATGGTGATACGTTTTGGTCCTTTCACTACAACATTCATCTTGCCTCCACGATGATTGATTTCTTCATAGTTGGTATAAGAGAAACTGTAATTGTTCTTGTTCATAAATGAAAGCTGCTTTTCGAGCTTCTCTTTATGCCAAAGATCATCTGAATCTAAAAAGGCCATCCACTGTCCTTTAGCTAGACGTAAGGCCTTATTGCGAGACATCGCTGCCCCTTCATTGGTTTTATTGTAAATAATGGTAATACGTGGATCATGAATGTCTTTCAATACATCTTGAGTATGGTCAGTGGAACAATCATCTACGATGATAAGTTCCCAATTGCGATAAGTCTGATCAAGGACGGACTGAATAGAAGACTTGATTAAAGTGGCCGTATTGTATGATGGCATAATAATAGAGACCAGTCCTTCTATGCCTTTTCTGACATTGTTTTTTTGAATTTTCTTGGCTTCAAATTGTTTGATGTCATAATCCATTTCTTCTATTTGACCACTTTCAAGAAGATAATCTCCATAGTCCAATGCGGTCGCATGATTGTCCATGGAGATGCCTTCTTGTTTAATGAAAGCTTTCTTTACTGTTAAAAGGATGATCTTTAGATCACCTAGAAAGCTCACCTTTTCGACATAGCGTCGATCCCATGAAAGCTTATCTTCCCAGCTGATCGCATTTCTTCCATTGACCTGTGCCAATCCTGAAAGACCGGGTTTAGCGCTATGACGAATACGGTCCTGTTTGCTCATAAAGACCATATCTCTGACAAGCTGTGGGCGTGGTCCTACTACTGACATGGTGCCATTTAAGATATTGAAGACTTCAGGGAGTTCATCTAGTGAAGTTGAACGTAGCCATTTTCCAAACTTTGTTAGTCGTTTTTCATCACTTAATAATTGTCCCTGTTTATCTCGTTCATCAGTCATGGTACGGAATTTATACATCTTGAAGATGGTTTCTTTTCCTTCTTTATCAATTAATCCTGGTCGTTCTTGTGTAAAGAGAACAGGAGATCCTAGCTTGCATCTTACCAGTAGAGCTACAAGAAGATAGAGTGGTGAAAAGATAATAAGGGCAAGAAGAGAAGCGGTGATATCAAAAAGACGCTTAGTGCGTCTTTCATAGAATCCTTGTTTTCTTAATGGAATAGGCTCAATCTCTTTTGCTTGATAGCTAGTACGCTGAGCTTGTTTTTTTAGTGAGTGAACACCTACAATGGCAAGAAGGCCTAATGCAAGTGCGTATTTTTTCTTACGAGACAAAAAAGCACCCCCTATTCAAAGCAGGCGCGTATGACATCAATGATGTAATCTTGTACTTCAGGTGTCATTTTATTGTCAGAAGGAAGACAGAGTCCTCTTCTAAAAAGATCTTCTCCAAGATGTGTACATGTAATAAATGGATAACGGTGGAACAATGGCTGCATGTGCATTGGTTTCCAGATAGGTCTTCCTTCTGCATTAATTTCATTTAATGCATCAAGTATTTCATGTGGGCATGTCTTGTTCTTTTCACTTTTATAGAGGACATTATGATCATCTCTTATCTGTGGGCACATGGCCTCTTCATCGATCAGAAGACAAGTCAGCCAATTGTTGGCCTGTCCTTCTTTTATGATTGGATTTAGTGTCACAGGAAGATCACTTAATCCTTCTTTATATCTTTCATAGATATCCTTTTTTTGATTGATGTGTTCTTGCAAGTAATTCATCTGCCCTCTTACAACGCCGGCAATGACATTGGACATACGATAGTTGTAGCCGAGTTCTTCATGCTGATACCAGGGCGCATTTTCACGTGACTGTGTACTCCATTTTCTTACTTTATTGGCATCTTCTTCATCTTTACAGATAAGGACACCTCCTGATGAACCAGTGATGATCTTATTGCCATTAAAAGAGTAACATCCATAATGACCAAATGTTCCTGTCTGCTTTCCTTTATAGGTTGCTCCCATGGATTCGGCTGCATCTTCGATAAGAATAGCATCATGTTCATTAATGATATTCATGATTTCTCCCATATTGGCAGGTGTACCATAAAGATGCACAAGTACGACAATCTTAACTTCTGGATAAGTATCAAAGGATTTTCTTAATGCGTCAGGATCCATGTTCCAGCTGTCTTTTTCGACATCGATAAAGACGGGAATACCGCCTTCATAAAGAATCGGATTGATGGATGCATCAAAGGTCAAGTCAGAACAGAAGACACGATGTCCTCTTAATGTTTCCCCTTTTCCATAGGCACGTTCTGTTGCTAGTTTCATAGCCATATGCAAGGCTGCTGTACCTGATGATAATGCAACAGCGTAATGATCTGTCATTTTTGAAATCTGATTTTCTAATGTATTGATGTTTTCTCCTACAGTTGACATCCAATTGGTCTTATAGGCTTCTTCCATGTATTGCATTTCAAGATCATGCATGGTGGGAGAAGACAGATAGACTTTTTCATTGAGCGGTGATTTATTTTTGTTATACATTGTCTGTTTCCTTTCGTGGATGATATGTGTTAACCATCGTTGCCACATATTCCCTTATATTGCTGTCATTCTCATATGCTTTTTTCATCATGGTTTCCAATTGTTTTAGGAAGCCATCAATATCAAATGGAATAGGATTGCCAATAAAAATAAGATTGTTTTCTGTCTTTTGTAGACCTTCTTCGGCCATCAGCTTTTCTTCATAAAGCTTTTCTCCCGGTCTTAATCCGGTGTAGACAATCTTGATATCCACATTGGGCTTGAATCCTGAAAAGCGAATTAAGTTTTTCGCTAAGTCATCTATCTTAACTGGTGAACCCATATCCAATACGAAGATTTCTCCTCCCTTGGCAAATGTTCCAGCCAGTAAGACAAGTGATACCGCTTCAGGTATTGTCATAAAGTAACGTATCATTCTTGGATCAGTGACGGTGAGTGGTCCACCTGCTTCCAATTGTTTTTTAAACAATGGTACAACTGAACCGTTGGATCCAAGAACGTTACCAAATCTTACAGCTACAAATTCTGTTTCAATGTGATCATAGTCATCTTCAATAGTGACATCAAAATCTTCCTGAAAATGTGTAAACAGTTCAGGAATCTGATGCGCTTCATTGCGCTTGATTTTTGCATCAAAGGCTTGAATGATCATCTCGCAAAGTCGCTTTGAAGCTCCCATGATATTGGTTGGGTTAACAGCCTTATCAGTACTTATTAGTACAAATCTCTTACAGCCATTCATCACTGCTGCATAGGCTGTCTTGTAAGTCCCAATCGCATTGTTCTTGATGGCTTCATTAGGGCTCACTTCCATCAATGGAACATGCTTATGGGCAGCTGCGTGGTAGACGATATCGGGGCGATATGTCTTAAAAAGATCCCAGAGTCTTCTGGAATCTCGCACAGATCCAATTTCTACAATAAAATCAAGTTCAGGATAATGATATTTCAATTCCTGCTGAAGATCATAAACATTATTTTCATACATATCAAAAATAATCAGCTTCTTAGGATTATTTTTAGCAATCTGGCGACAGAGTTCTGATCCAATGGATCCTCCTCCACCAGTAACGAGGACAGTCTTTTCATTAATAAAAGAGAAAACTTCACTTAGATCAGCATCGATTGGTTCTCTACCAAGAAGGTCTTCAATTGAGACTTTCTTCATATGACTTACTCTCACTTCTCCGCTTACTAACTGATACATGCCTGGAAGCACCTTAATTTCACAATCAGTATCCTTGCATATTTCTAGAATTTCTTTTCGTTCTTTTGCATTCGCACTAGGTAAGGCAATATAGATCTTATCAACGTCATACGCTTCAACATTGGCCACAATATCATTTCGTCCCCCTACGATGGGCACATCTTCAAGATATTTATCCCACTTGCGTTCATCATCATCGATGATGCACACAACACGTTCATTGACTTCCTTAGCTCTTCTGATATCTCTTAAGATCATCATTCCCGCATCTCCTGCTCCTACGAGCATGACTCGATGACTTGGCTTACTTGTACGTGAACGTATAAGTAAGATAAAGCGATAAGAAAAACGAATGCTGATCATGAATAAGAACTGCAGGAGACCTCCTATTAGATAATAAGAAATAGGCATTCTATTCAATAACATTATTGTCACTGTAATATGAAAAAAAGAAGTCACCACCGTGGCTCCTACTACTCTTACAAGTTCCATATAGCTTGCAAAACGCCAGATACTTTTATATAAATTCAAGTAAATAAAAACAACTATACAAAATATTGTATAGATGGGAACAAAGTGTAGCCATGTCTTTAAATAGATTGGCTCAATAAGTGAATAACTTAAATCAAATCGTAACATTAAGGCAATAAAATAAGATAAATTAACGACGGCGATATCATATATCAGTAACAATAAAAAAACTTTCTCATTCTTAAGCTGTTTTAACACACACACACCCCTTTAATTTTTATAGATTATCTCTAATCCCATTTTTACTTTTGATGTAGTATGAAGAAGATCCACATCAAGATAAGCCAATCGTTTATGACGATCTACCTTCTTGATCTGTTTTTCATGTCCCTTTAATGGTCCCTTGAAGATATTCAAGTGATTATCACTAATATAGCCATAGGACATCTCTACCACATTATTCTTAGAATACTCCATTAAATAATTGACTTCTTCTTTAGGAATAGGAAGAAGGTCTTTCTTCTTGAGAAGCCGGGTAAACTCAGGAATCTCTTCAAGTTTGACATAAAGTTCTTCAATATTATCCGCAATAATAAAAACATATCCTGGAAATAATATCTTTTCCAGGATATGCCAACTACCTAAATAACGCTTTTTATATTGATACTTTAAAACAATACAATCATGAAGTAGATTTCTTGAAATTAAAGAAAGACATTTATTAGCAACCTTTTCCTCTTTTCCAACCTTCACTTGCATTACATACCAATTATCATACATATAAATCCCCCCTTAAGACGTGCTTCGCCTGTTCGCTATAAAAAAGCGAACTGAATAATTATGAATGATCTTTTGAAAAACGCGACAGTGCGACGATTAGTCATTTGGATCTGTTTTAAAAGCAATACCTTATAAAACGGTTGCTTTCACATCTTATCACAGGTCTTTTTTATTCACAAACCATCAAAAAGATAAGATTTTAAGTCTTATTTATTATTTTTATTATGATAACTTATTAAAATTATAAAAAAGTCATTTTCCTATATACATATTTCAATTCAATAAATATTTAATCGAAGATTTGACTTCTTTCGTTATTTTCAAAATATGGAATTATTTCTTTTTTTCAGGTAATTGTAGCTTCTTCCCTAACATTAAATCTATTTCGTAGGGTAGTTCTGCATCAAAGCCACTGTGATTAAAGATTGTCATTTCCCCAAAGTAGACATGATCATTGATTTCATAAAGATCGACCCTCATTGCAGGTGATTCCTTCCCTAATATTTCTGCAATACGAATCATTTCATCTATATGTTTTGGCTTGATGGTTTCAAAATCTACGAGCTCTGTCAGATAAGGATTATATGGAAGAAAATTCCAGTCCTTATCAAAATAATAAAAATCAGGAAGCTTTGTTTCTGTTCTTCCATAACAGACCATGAAATGATCAACATGACCATTTATACATTGAATCTTATAGTCAATCAGGGAATCTCCCATAAACTGTTCACAGACAATCTTTCTTTTTACATTCTTATAGGGCCACTCTCTACATGTAAGATAGTAGTCCTGATTTAACCCTTTTCTTAGTGCTCGCTTGACTTTCTTCACATTCATCTTGGATTTATCTTTGCATATATACATTCCACATCCGGAATTATGATTACATTTTAATACAAACTGCGTCGGCAACAATTCAAATGGAATTTCATCTGGATCATCCCATACACCAATAAGAGGAATCAGATGTTCTTTTCCAATTTTTTTAGCGACATAATCACGAACGAGATACTTATCCACTAACATTGTGTACTTATCATTTCGATCATACAGTTTTAGCCATTGCAGCTTTTCATTAAATGTCTGTGGTGATGTAAGGTTCAGTTCTCGGTGAAATAAGGCTTTATAGACTTTCTTTAGATATGTTTCATCATCTAGATAATCTTCACCAAATCTTGCTGCTTTGACAAGATAACGATAATCTTCATCAGAGACTAAACGAAGGAGCTTTTTAAAAACATTCATTAACGCTTATACCCATAACAATATTGTTATGTCCTTTCTTTTGATGTCTTCCCACCATCAAAAGAGAAATCATTCCTGTTAACATTAGTATAGCTCACATTTTACACTTTTAAATTAAAAATATCGCTTATTTTATCAATATTTTTCTTTTTGTAAAGACTAGTCAAATCACTGTCTTATATGACAAAAAAATAGCTTATGAATAACTCATAAGCTATTTTTTAAAGTTGACCATCTGATCAAGAATATGACGCAATTCTTTTCTTTGTGATTTTGTCATTCGTGATACTTTCGCATTATGTCCTTTGACAGTATCAAGATGAACTTTTATTTCATGTTTATCATTGATGCTTACTACAAGTGGGACATAGATGCGCTTCTGGTGAACGTATTGTTTATAGAATGCGGTTAATTCATTTCTTAATGGTTGAGTAAATGTCTTATCATGGGTATTTAAGACATAAGCCTTCTCATTTGCATTCTGTAGACTTTCATCTAGTACCGGCAACAATTCGATACACCATGGACATTCAGGAAATCCAAAGTAGTAGATGCCCTGCTTTTTTTCTCTGATGCGTTTCATAATATTACTTGGAGATGTCTTGATCATACGTGGTGTATGATCATTGTAGGCAATGGCACTCTCTGATTTTTGGACATAGATATTAATTAGTGTCAACGTTAAAATGAAAACAACAATACCAATAATTACTTTACTTTTTTTCATGTTTTTTTAATAGATTAATAATGGATAAAAGAATAACTTCACCATCTGTGCATATGGGCAATATATTAAAGATCTGACAAAAGCACATGACCTTAAATACGAACCACTTATTATTAGGAAGGATAAAAATCAATGTAACCATCAAAAGTGGTGCTGCTCCGACAAGTAGGTTTTTTATATCTTCGTGAGTGTTTTTATATGTAATGGACGGAATAAGGTTATGTATTTTGACTTGAGGATTGAGCTTTAATATACGGGCAATAAGATAGTGAAGTGATTCATGCAATAAGATGGAGATTATGATTTCTACTATAATCTCTAGAATAAGATTAAGCATGTTTTCTATTTATTAAGAAATACACGCCCATCCACACTGCAACAAATACAATAAGAGTTAATGCACTCTTACATGTCAATAAAAATACATTCTCTAAAGTATGTGCTGTCATTTTTGTAGTAATGCGCATACCTAACATTGTGTAGACAACACCTGAGTGCTGAATAGTAAATAATGTGCGAATAAAATCTAGAACGAAAACAATCAGATAGACTGTTAACGCGATGCTTAATTGTTTCATATATTTCATTGTGTTGCCTCCTTCAAAGTATAATATGCAATAATCCATAAGATCATAAGAATAGCGCATAGCACATATGTATTTGCGAGCAAGTAGATCATCATCAATAAGATGATCACTATAGAAGTTATGAGTTCATTCATATTGCTTATTCGTTTAGGCAAAAGGATACCTAAAATTAATGCGGATAAGGAAAGATTGAAACCGTAAAGAAATACCTGTACGTTATGGTGTGTCATTATGCCAACAAATAATGAAGGTATTCCTGCAATACAAATAAACAGAGTCAACCAGGATAATTCATACAAGGGCTTGATTCTATAGTGTGTAAACATGCGTCTTAGTGACAGTGTTGTATTGCCATAATACAAGAATATCAATGATAAGAACGGGAGAAGGAAATTTAATCCTTCATTGTCTTTAATAACAAAATGACAATAGAAAGAAAGAACAGCAACAAGAATGCAGACAATCTTAAAGAATCTTGTTCGAATAAGGGCCAACAAATATACAGAGTGACTACAAGCAGGGATAAACTTATATTCACTTCTCATATAAAGATTAAGATCCTTCTGCATACTCCAGCTGATGAGAAAAAGGGCTATTCCCACTATCATTGATATCATCATGATTGCTAGTAAATTAATGGGCTTATTGGCAATATAGCTATCGATCTTGTATCTTATATCTACAAAATGAAAGTAGAAAACAATAATCAAGATCAAGCGATAGATACGTCTCCCCCATCGATGATGAAGACAGGAATAGATAAAACGCAGCATCTGAAATATTCCAAGAAAAAAGAAATGTGCGCTTATCACAATAATCATTGCGGTTATGAGTCTTGACGTTATCAGAACAAGCATGGGTATTATGATAAAAACATAGAGCTCAAATAAAATGAGTGCCAATGTTAAATAAAAGAGTCTCTCACTATTTATAATGTCTTTTTTACTAAATGGCAGTGCTTTTGTAAAATAGAGAGACTTCTCATTTAAATGTACTCCTGATTCCAATAGCAAAAATATGAGACCAGCTAATAAGCCTGTCAAGTTATAGAGACTTGAAAGCGTCTGTCTTTTAGCAATCATCAATTGATTTAAAGTTGTAGAGTCTGCAATATTTTTCACAATATTGACCTGTTTTACATTTATATAGAAATAGAAGAAATAGAGGAAAATAAATCCTAATGAAAGAATTATACGTATATATTTCTTTCGTAAAAAAGGATGGGATAAAATACCTTGAAAGGAGTCTTTAAAATAAAACTTATAAAGACATAACGTGTTCATCAATAAGTTCTCTTTTTTCCTGATATGTTTTTTCTTCTTTAATTTCTTCTATCATCTTTAATGGATCATCTTCTACATGATAAAGCTTCCCTTCTTTCATCATGTAACAATCACAATCAAATCTTTGAATAAGATGCATCTCATGTGTAATAAGCACAAATGCTCTTTTATTTGAAAGCTTTTGAAACAATTCTTCTAAAAGAAGCACTGTTTCAAAATCCAGCCCATTAAAAACTTCATCTGCAAAAATGTAGTGTGTATTGGATGCTATTGCAACGCTAATCTGTATTTTCTTTTTCATGCCATAAGAATAGGTTTCAATAAGCTTGTGATAGGCTTCATCAAAATCTAGAAGATGAATAAGCCACTCTACATTTTCTTTGTTGGAATAAGGATAACGAGATAAAATAAAATCCACATATTCTTTTCCTGTCATATACTCTGGCAGATAGAAGTCAGAGGGAATATAGAAGCATTCTTTTTTTCTATCTTCATCTGATAATGAGGATAAAGTTATTGTTCCTTCATCTTTATCTACTAAATCATTGATTAAATTAAAAAGTGTTGTTTTTCCACTTCCATTTACTCCAACAATAATAGTGATACCTTTCTTATTAAATGTAAAAGAAAGATCATCGATTACTTTATGATCCTTATAGGATTTTGTAAGATGTGAAATATGAAGGGCGTCTAATGCGCCCTTGTTTAACGTGAACATCCGATACCCATTTCCCAGATCTTAGGCCAATGAAGTTTCACTTTACCAGTAAAATTGTAGCCTTTGCTTGTACAATAGAAAGCATAAGCTGCTACTGCCACAAGAACCACAATTGCAAAGACGCACCAGAACCATTTGTTTTCTACTGTATCTTCGTATTTCTTGTTAAGCTGACATTGGTATAATGCTAAACTTGTTTCTAATCTGTTCATAATAAAATCTCCTTTCACAAGTATTGTATTATCTATATAGTTATTCATCTATATTATTTCTCTTAACGGTAAGAAAAACGGATAAGCGGTCATTTGTTTTAATGAAAAAAATAAATCCCAGCATCAAGCTGGGATTATCTATATTAGTACATATTCATATTATTAACAGGAGGTTTTGGGGCTTCTTTTTCAGCTACTACGGATTCAGTTGTCAACAATGTGCTCGCAATTGATGAAGCGTTCTGTAATGCCGTACGTGTGACTTTAACTGGATCGATAATGCCTTTTTCTACCATATCTACAAATTCTTCATTGTAGGCATCAAAACCGATCTTATTATCTGATTCTTTTACTTTATTGACAATGACTGAGCCTTCTAGTCCAGCATTCTCTACAATGTGGTAAAGTGGCGCTTCCATTGCTTTAGCAATGATCTTAGCACCGGTCTTTTCGTCTCCTTCAAGAGTAGAAGAAAGAGTCAGGACATCTTTAATCGCATGTACATAAGCAGTTCCTCCACCGGCAATAATACCTTCTTCTACAGCTGCACGAGTAGCGTTCAAGGCATCTTCTAGACGAAGTTTTGCTTCTTTCATTTCTGTTTCAGTGGCTGCACCAGCACGGATCACAGCGACTCCACCAGCTAATTTGGCAAGTCTTTCCTGTAATTTTTCTTTATCAAATGAAGATGTTGTTGATTGAATCTGTGACTTAATATGAGCAATACGTGCTTCTAGCTTATCTTTATCACCTAAGCCATCAACGATTGTTGTTGTATCTTTAGTAACCTTGATACTCTTAGCACGACCTAATTGTTCAATAGTCATATCTTTTAATTCATATCCTAAATCAGAAGTAATGACTGTTCCACCTGTCAATGTTGCAATATCTTCTAGCATATCTTTACGTTTATCACCAAAGCCTGGTGCTTTTACTGCCACAACATTGAATGTACCACGTAACTTATTGACAATTAATGTTGTTAAGGCTTCTCCTTCTACATCATCAGCGATGATTAACATAGAAGAACCTGATTTTACGACTTCTTCTAGCATCGGTAAGATATCTTGAATATTGGTGATTTTCTTATCTGTCATTAAGATGTAAGGATTATCTAGTTCAGCAACCATCTTATCCATATCTGTTGACATATAAGGAGATAAGTATCCATGATCAAATTGCATACCTTCCACAAGATCCAATTCTGTTTTCATGGTTTTTGATTCTTCAACAGTGATGACACCATCGTTAGACACTTTCTCCATAGCATTAGCGACCATTTCTCCTACTTCTTCATTTTCTGCAGAAATAGAGGCCACTTTAGCAATCTGGTCTTTACCATTGACTGGCTGACTCATCTTAATAATTGATTCAATAGCACAATCAGTGGCTTTCTTCATACCTTTACGAAGAACAATTGGATTCGCACCTGCTGCCAAGTTCTTCATTCCTTCATTGATCATAGATTGTGCTAACACTGTTGCTGTAGTTGTACCATCACCAGCAACATCATTCGTCTTAGTAGCTACTTCTTTAACGACAGCTGCTCCCATATTTTCAAATGGGTCTTCTAACTCTACATCTTTTGCGATAGTCACACCATCATTAGTAATAAGTGGTGAACCATAGGACTGTGATAAGACCACATTTCGTCCTTTAGGGCCAAGGGTTACTCTTACTGTATCTGCTAATTTATTAACGCCCTGTTCCAATGATTTTCTTGCATCTGCACCGTATTTAATACTTTTTGCCATAACTATACGCCTCCAATATTATTCAATAATCGCAAGAATGTCTTCCGCATTAATGATTGTATATTCTTCATCATCCATCTTCACAGTTGAACCTGAATACTTCTGACAGATCACTTTCTGTCCAACTGACACCTCTACAGGAATCTTGTTTCCATTGGCATCATTTATGCCAGGACCAACAGCTACAACCTCTAAATATTGTGGCTTCTCTTGAGCATTTCCTGTCAGAATGATTCCAGAAGATGTTTTTTCCTCTACTTTTGCTTGTTTTAAAACAACACGATTGCCTAATGGCTTAATATTCATATGCATTCCTCCTAACTGAAAATATCTCCGTTAGCACTTAAACATGTAGAGTGCTAACACAATTGTTATTGTACTCAATTGTTAATGAAAATCAAGGGTCAAAATGAATTTATTTTGATAAAACATAAAAAGAAGCGTTAAAACGCTTCATTTTATAGTGCTTTTTTTGGACAATTCCTAACACATTCATTGCATAAGATACATTCTGTCCCATTTTTTCTTTTTCTTGAATCATCGAGCATATCTACTTCCATTGGGCATACTCTTCTACATTTTCCACATGAAATACATTTATCATGATCACATGTAATTCTAAATAATGAGAAATAACTCATTGGTTTCATAAAAACGGTGATTGGACAGATGTATTTGCAGAAGGCTCTGTTATCTTTAAATAGAAATGCTAAAGTGATGCCTACAACATAATAGAAGATATTGCCAATGATGAAAGCATAAAACATGATTTTCTCAATGTGTGAGACATGTGTTAAAAACAAGAATGACACAAAGAGAAAAGATAATGCAAACATGATATATCTGATCCATCCAATCTTTTTTCTTGGAGATTGCGGTACCTTATATGGCAACAGATCAAAGACCATGGTACTCCAGCAGGCATAACCACACCAGCCTCTTCCAAAAATCAGCGGGCCAAATATCTTAGCGACAGCATAATGGATTGTGGCTGCTTCAAATACACCTGTAAACAGGTAATACCAGAATCCTTCTATCTGCATATTTTCATGAGATATTAGTCCTAAATAAATGAGCATATATAGACCTACAAGAAGCTGAACGACGCGTCTTGCATGTTTATAGTTTCTTGTAAATAGAAATATTCCTAATGAGATAGCACAGCCAATGTAACTGAAGTTTACAAGATAAAAAAGATTGTTCTTAGTAAGCCATAAGGAAATGGCAATTGTTTCAAATATGATCAGCATCAATATTGAAAAACGATATTTTTTCATATAATTTCCCCCACTGTTTTTTATCGTATCATATTTCTTTTTGAAGTTCGATATAAACAGTTTAGACAAATATGAAAACAGAGCTGTAAACTACTTTACTTACACAATTCGTCTTGCTGGATTTCCAACAATAGTGACATCTTCATCTGACACTCCAACGGCTAAAGCACGTTGGGTTCTTATATACATTCACTTCCAAATATACTCGAAAGCATATGAGACTAATGAGTTTCTATAAGACTTTCACTACCAAAGATGCCATTGCATCCATTAGCGATAGCATAAGG
>NZ_JAGBIX010000027.1:0-7906 GCF_017934775.1 Kandleria sp.
ATCTTCCTTTGAAAGACGCTTTACTTGTTGTTTTACGGTAAGATGCATACAGCTTTCTCCTTTCTAAAGACTCGGAAATAGGATTTCCTGTATGTATATTATACCATATATTTTACTGATATTTATCCCACGGCCTAAAGGAACGTGGTTTTTCTGTCGGGAACTTTATAAAATAAAAACAATGCTTTTTAAAAAATAGTTATTAAAAAAGAGAGAATATATTTTCTCTCTTTAGTCTCTTATTTCACTGTGATATTCCTGAAGTGATTTTACTTCATGAGGACCATGAATTTTCATTTCCATAATACCTTCTAAACAAGCTTTCGCTGCAGAAATATTTGTCATATATGGAATATTCTGCTTGATGGCTGCTTTACGGATATATGAGTCATCATGTACTGATTGTTTACCTGCTGGTGTATTAATGACAATCGCTAATTCTCTGTTGATCATTGCATCAGTGATATTTGGCTGTCCTTCATAGATCTTATTAATCTTTTCTACTGGAATATTTGCTTCATTAATAAGTGCGTATGTTCCACCTGTAGCGACAATATCAAATCCTGCGTCATAGTATCCTCTTGCAAGTTCTACAACTTCACTCTTATCTCTATCGTTTACTGAGAAGAGAACCTTTCCTTCAGTAGGAAGGATAACTGAAGCACCTTCTTCTGCTTTATACATAGCTGATCCAAAAGAAGAACCTAATCCTAATACTTCTCCTGTAGATCTCATTTCAGGTCCAAGTATTGGGTCTACTTCTGGGAACATATTGAATGGGAAGACTGCTTCTTTTACACCCACATGTGGAATCTTCTTTTCTTTTAGAGAAAGAACTGGTGACTGATTTCCTGTTAATGGCAATGTCACAATTTCAGTTGCAAGTTTTACCATGTTAATATTGCAGACCTTTGATACAAGAGGGACTGTTCTTGATGCTCTTGGGTTTGCTTCTAAGACATACACTTTATCATCCGCAATCGCATACTGCATATTCATTAAGCCACGAACATTCATTTCCTTGGCAATCTTTCTTGTATATTCCTTGATTGTTTCTACATGTCTCATTGGAATATGTCTTGATGGAAGAATGCAGGCAGAATCTCCTGAATGTACCCCTGCTAATTCGATATGTTCCATAACTGCTGGGACAAAGACATTTTCCCCATCGCTAATAGCATCTGCTTCACATTCCATCGCATTTGATAAGAAACGATCGACGAGAATTGGTCTTTCTGGTGTTACACCGATAGCTGCATTCATATACTGCTTAAGTGCTTCATCATCATAGACAACTTCCATGCCTCTTCCACCTAATACGAATGATGGTCTTACCATTAATGGATAGCCAATCTTTTTAGAGATTGCTAAAGCATCATCTACTGTGACTGCCATTCCTGATTCTGGCATTGGGATATCTAGTTTCTTCATCATTTCATTGAATAAATCACGATCTTCTGCTTCATCAATTGTTTCTGGTGAAGTTCCTAGAATATTAACACCAGCTTTCTTTAAGTCATCAGCTAAGTTTAATGGTGTTTGTCCACCAAACTGGGCAATGACACCTACTGGCTGTTCTTTTTCATGGATGCTTAATACATCTTCTAATGTTAATGGTTCAAAGTAAAGCTTATCAGAAGTATCATAATCTGTTGATACTGTTTCTGGGTTACAGTTTACAATAATTGTTTCAAAGCCAAGCTTCTTTAACGCTAATGAAGCATGTACACAACAGTAGTCAAATTCAATACCTTGTCCGATTCTATTTGGTCCACCACCAAGAATCATGATTTTCTTATTAGATGAAACGGGGCTTTCATCTTTAATATGATAAGTAGAATAATAGTATGCACTATCTTGAGTAGATGAAACATGCACACCTTCCCAGGCTTGTCTTATGCCATAGCTTAATCTATCATTTCTTACTTGTTCTTCTTCTACTTGAAGAATTGTAGAAAGATACTTATCAGAGAATCCATCTAATTTAGCTTGTCTCATTACTTCTTCAGGTAAAGATTGTCCTTTATATTTTAGTAGCGCTTCTTCTTCATCTACTAATTCTTTCATCTGTTCAATAAACCAAGTCTTAATCTGTGTTAATTCATGTAATTCTTCAACAGTTGCACCTTTTCTTAAAGCTTCATACATGATGAACTGTCTTTGTGAAGTAGGAACAGTAAGCTTTGTTAATAGTTCTTCTTTGCTTAATTCATTAAGATTAGCTCTATATCCAAGTCCATACTGACCAATTTCAAGTGATCTGATAGCTTTCTGGAAAGCTTCTTTATAAGTCTTTCCGATACTCATGACTTCTCCGACAGCTTTCATCTGTGTACCAAGCTTATCTTGTGCACCCTTGAATTTTTCAAATGCCCATCTTGCAAACTTGATAACTACATATTCTCCATCTGGGACATAACGATCTAAAGTTCCATACTTTGAATCAGGGATTTCATCCAATGTCAATCCAGCCGCTAACATTGCGGATACTAAGGCAATTGGGAATCCTGTAGCTTTTGAAGCTAAAGCTGATGAACGTGATGTTCTTGGATTGATTTCAATAACAACAATACGGTCTGTCTTTGGATCATGGGCAAACTGAACGTTTGTGCCACCGATGACACCAACATGTTCAACAATTCTGAATGCCTGATCTTTTAATCGATCCTGCACTGACTGTGGCACTGTCAGCATTGGTGCTGAACAGAAAGAATCTCCGGTATGTACACCCATTGGATCAATGTTTTCAATGAAACATACAGTGATCATATTGTTTTTAGCATCTCTTACAACTTCTACTTCTAGTTCTTCCCAGCCTAGAATTGATTCTTCAATAAGACACTCATTAACAATTGATGCCGCTAACCCTCTAGAAACGACTGTCTTTAATTCTTCGATATTATAGACAAGTCCTCCTCCGGCACCACCCATTGTGTAGGCTGGTCTAACAACTACTGGATAGCCTAAGCGATCAGCAATCTCTAAGGCTTTTTCAACTGAATGACATACTTCTGATCTTGCCATTTCAATACCAATTTCATCCATTGTCTGTTTAAATGCAAGACGGTCTTCTCCACGTTCAATCGCATCAACTTTTACGCCTAATACCTGAACACCATATTTTTCTAGAATACCTTTTTCATTTAATTCTGAACATAAGTTTAAGGCACTCTGTCCTCCTAAGTTTGGAAGTAAGGCATCTGGTCTTTCTTTAGCAATAATCTGTTCTAATCTTGAAACATTTAATGGTTCAATATATGTCACATCCGCTGTTTCTGGATCTGTCATGATTGTAGCAGGATTACTATTAACAAGGACAACCTGGTATCCTAATCCTCTTAATGCTTTACATGCCTGTGTTCCGGCATAGTCAAATTCTGCAGCCTGACCAATGACAACTGGTCCAGACCCGATTACTAATACTTTATTAATATCATCTCTCTTTGGCATCTTATATCCCCCTTATTTACAAAAAAGAGACATATCAAAATGACATGTCTCAATGATAAAAATTATAAAAACAAGAAATGACAAAAACGACAGACGTCTGAATAATTGAAATATTGCTCATTTTATTCACTAACGTCAAATTCATTATCTATCACCTCTAGGAACAACTATATAATAATTGTCCCCTTATATCAAGATAAATCATCTTCTTTATAATTTTAATTACAGTCATCATGAAAGAATTTCTTTAATAATATTAATATTATCAGACTTCTTATAAGTAATATGAAGTGTATCTCCAGTCTTTAAGAAAGCGAGAATATTCTCATTTGCGGAAGATACTTCTACCTTAAACTTCCTGTCTTTATCATCTACGATATAGACTTTTGATTTTCCATCCACAATGAATGTCGTAAAGCTTTTTACTTTAATAGATTCATCTTGAAGATCTTGATCTACTGATTCCTCTCCTGTCTGTAATAAGTACTCTTTCATTAATTTAGAAAGGTTCTTATATGAAGCCGCTGAGTAAGTTGCTGCCTTCTGATAATCTCTAGCATCAACCATGGCATACTTCTTCACAAGTCCACCATTATCTTTTAATGAAAGAAGATAGACAGGATTGCCATTCACATTGACCAGCAATGGGAAAGTTGCCTTATAGCCATAATTCTTGACTTCCCCTTCAGCTGATTCCATAGCAGCCTGCTCATTGGCACCTGGACAAGAGAATTTAATTGTCTTATGTGTTCTTAAGTTTGTTAAAACAAAACCTAAGTTAGATGAGTCATTATTAGCTGACGTTATTCCACTGTAGATCCAGATATCTCCATCTTTTTCTAGATAATTATATCCATCACTCGTCAGCATTACATTCTTTTGTGAGAACACTGAGTTAAGATAGCCGGATTTTAATGATCCATTATCATCAATCTCCTGCATTACGAGGCTTTCTGGGTAAATACGATCTACCCATTTAGGAAAATGTCCAACATCATATTTCTTGGAATGTCCGGTAATTGGATCAAATAGAACCATCCCATTAACATATTTCTTATTGCCAACACCATAGTAGCTATAAGTTGTACATATATACCAAGGATAACCCTTTTCATCTATTTCAAATGAAGGTTTTCCAAAGTTACATGTTGGATAATCAATCTGTAGTTTTCTATTGAGATTATGTCCAAAATAAGCTGATGGAACATACTTCATCGGTTTAAGACCAAGACTCTTTAATTTAACCAGCTCAGTCTTTCCGGTTGTAGAATTAACACGAATATAAGCAGGAATACCTTCTCGGTTATTAAGATATTTAATAAAACCTGGATATTCCAATGGGGTTACACGATATACGCCACCCTTATATGAAATTTGCGTATATTCATTAGAAACTTCAAACTGTGAGACAAGTTCAGGCATTTCTCCCATGACCTTATCCCCTAATTTCATCGTGCTATCGCGATCGATGATCGGTGTTTTTGTGAAATCTACTTCCTTTAGTGTTTTATTGGAAAACTTCACATTTTCAACTGTCACTCTATTAGAATAGAGTTTGGCATGGAATACACGTAATGTAAAAGCCCAGCTGATGACTCCTCCTACCACAAGAAGCAGCACTAGTCCACTTACACCTATTCGTGCCTTATCTCTCATTTCCTGTTTATTCATTCTTCCTGGAATAATGATAAGTAGTGCGATTCCTATCATCACAAGGAAACCGTAAGATTCAGGATTACGTATATTAATTGGTGGATGGTTTACATAATAATAAATTGCAAGTGCAACAATGATCAATACATCCACAATAAGTGGATGTGGCTTAACAACACGTGTACGACGCTGTTTAAAGCCATCAAGTATCGTATTTATAAATTCATTCATACTCTGCCCTCCTTTTTATATTTTCTCATAAAGATAAAGAAATGCAAATGTTAAAAAAACATTTGCATTAATTGATTCTCGTAATTGTATAGCCATCTTTTCTAAATGCTTCCATAATAGCATAAATATGACTTTCACCATTTGTTTCACATGTCACTCTCAATTCTACTTCACCAAAGTCTTCGAAGTTTCTGAACTGATTGTGATCTACAGCGATAACGTTCGCATTTAATTTAGCAAGCACCTGAGATACATAGACAAGCTGTCCTGGCTTATCTGGGAGCTGTACTGAGAATGAGAAGATTCTTCCTCTCTCAATTAGTCCCTTATTGATCATTGATGAAATACTACGTACATCAATGTTTCCACCTGAGACAAGGCAGACAACTTTTTTGTTCTTCTCATTAAGTTTTCTTAATGCGGCTAATGGCAAGATACCAGAGTTTTCTGCAACGAGTTTATGTTTTTCTACCATCACAAGGAAGGCTTTCATTAGATCATAATCGGTAACTGTGATAATTCCATCAACATATTTTTTAATGTATTCAAATGGTGTAGAACCAATTGTCTTTACAGCTGTACCATCCGCAATGGTATTAGCTTCCGCAAGTGTTACTACTGCATCTTCATTGATGGCAGCTAGGGCACTAGCAGCCCCTTCTGGTTCAACACCTATTATTTTAACTTGTGGATTAATAGCTTTAGCAGCAGCTGCTACTCCAGAAATCAATCCTCCTCCACCAACTGGTACAAGGATGATATCTGCATCTGGTAATTCTTCAAGAATTTCTAAAGCGATTGTTCCTTGTCCTTCGATGACATCTTCATCATCAAATGGATGAATAAAAGTATATCCTTCTTTTTTCATAAGCTCTACTGCTTTAGCGTAAGCATCATCGTAGACTTCTCCATGAAGCACCACTTCTGCACCTAACTGTTCAGTATTTTCCACCTTGATTAGCGGAGTATGTGCAGGCATACAGATCACAGCTTTTACTCCTTGCATATGGGCAGCGTAAGCAACACCTTGTGCATGGTTGCCGGCACTAGCCGCAATCAACCCTTTTTCTTTATCTTCCTGTGATAATTTAGAAATCTTATTATAGGCACCTCTGATCTTGAAGGCTCCAGTTCTCTGTAGATTTTCTGGTTTAATGTACACTTTATTGCGACATTCATCTGAGAATGGCTGACTATAAATAAGTGGGGTAGGAATAATGACTTCATCGACTCTTTTCTTAGCTTGCTTAAAATCTTCTAACTTCAACATACGATTTTCCCCCTTAATTTAGATAAGGGTATTATATCACTCTTCATCAAAAATGAAATAGATTATTCTAAATAAGCTAAAAAATCCGAGTAATTACTCGGATTTTCGACACATTCTACTTAAATTGATTTTGTGTTTCATCGTAAACATAATTCACTGAAGATAATTTATTGATGATTTCTTCTTTATTGACATCTAAATCATCACAAAGACTATCAAGTGAATCATACTGATCTCTTAATTTCATGTTAATAACACTTAAAAGCATTATTGGATCTGATGGTAAAGTATTCATTTCAATCTCCTTAAATTAATTTTCTTAGACTTCCTTTTGAGAAGGTATATTCCATTGTCATAAATGGATAAGTCACTTCTTCTTCATAATACCACGGATCATCAGAATGTGCAGGATTATTGATCACATGAAATTCCTGTGCGGGCATAAATCCTTGCGCAAGCAGGAAAGCCTTCTTGCCGTTCTTTTCACAGACATCCACTACCATTACAACATGGCCAGGACTTCCTGCTTTAATGAAAATGTCCCCTACCTTCAAGTCAGATAAAGTCGTAGGCTGTGATTCTTCTTTTAAAGAAAGAGTTGATGCATAAGCAAATAAAACACGCATATATTTTTTTAAATTACTATAGGAATCATCATAGCTAGCACTTTTTACCCAGGTGCTCTTATTATTGTTAAAACGTACACGATACCCTTCTTTCCAATGATTATAGTCACAAAGGAAACCATCTACAAAATGAAAGGCAATCTTATCCTTCTGATTCGTATGCCAGTAATATTCAATATAGACTCTCATGACTGAATCGGCACACTGCTGAAGATCATACTTTTCAATGGGTAATTTAAATACTGCTACATGTCCACCTTGGTTAAGTCTTCTTTTACCATTATATAAAAGAACTGGACTCCCTGATTTCTTCAGCGGATAATCCGCAAGGAAATCGCCTAGAGCGCTTTTCTTGCGCTTATATCCCTCAGGTGTCCTAAACCTAGTAGATAACGTCATTCCTTTCTCATTAATAAACTGAAATGCTTTCTTACTCCCCTTTTCAGGATTGCTTACCTGACATCCTACCAACAGGAAACAGATAAGCATACTTATCATCTTTTTCATAACCATACCTCACTGAAATTATTATATCAAAAAAGAGGCTGTAACGAAATGATTTAAGCATTTCGTTACGTCTCTCTTTTTTACATTAAAATTACCAAGTCATGCATGATGGATTCTCAGCCTTTCCATCATGTCCTTTTTGTAAAGAAAAAAGCCCCAAAAAAGGGCG
>NZ_JAGBIX010000028.1:0-6327 GCF_017934775.1 Kandleria sp.
GAACGGACCATGAAATCACTTCAGAAAAAAATATGAAAAAAATCATAAAACAAACAAAAGCGAAAAATATTACGAGAAATTAGAGCAAAAAAAGAATGGCAAAAATTGCGATTATACCGTCAAATTTACCATTCTTTTTTGATTTTAGCTGTCAAACTCAGGATTATACCATGACATTTTTCATAACCATATCTTTTTCATAGTTTTTCATCATTATTAGCACTCAGCTATTGACTCTGCTAAAAGAAGTGCTACAATAAAGTTGTACCAAGGGTACAGAACAATTGAGAAAAGGGGCGATAGTATGAAATTATTACCAAGTATGCAGTCTATGTTTGATGATTTCTTTGATGATGGCTTCTTTACTCCGCAAAAAAGAGTAAACAGTATGAGATGTGATATTAAGGAGACAGATAATGACTATAAAATGAGCATTGAGCTTCCTGGATTCAAAAAAGAAGATATCACAATTAACTTTGATCAAGGTTACCTCAACATCTCTGCAAATACTCAGAATGAAAACGAAGAAAAGAATGATGAAGGTCACATAATCCGTAAAGAACGCTATTCCGGCAGCATGAGCCGTAGCTTCTATGTAGGTGATCAATATGAAGCAGGTGATTTCAATGCTTCATTTGATAACGGTGAATTAAATATCACTATTCCAAAGAAAGATGCCTACATTGAAGATCATTCTTCACGTATTCCTATTGAATAAAAAAGAAGATGCCTCGCGCATCTTCTTTTTATTTATATTTATAGAAACCTTCACCAGCATTGATGCCTGTTTTTCCTTCATCAATATAGCTCTTAAGCATATTGGCAATCTTGCCTTGAACTGTTTCAGGATTTTTAGCATCAGGATGCATAATGACAATATTATAGGCTGTTGTTAATCCTACAATATCCAATATTCTAAATGGTCCTGCTGGTGCACCAGTACCAAGCATCCATGTCTGATCGATAGTCTTGACATCAGCCACACCTGTCGCCAGCAGCATTTCTGCAGCTGATAAGAAAGGTACAAGCATACTATTTAAGATATAGCCTGGCTGTTCTTTCTTTAAGCATAATGGTACCATGTGAATGCTTTTTGCAAATTCTACCACTTGATCATATGCATTCTGATCAGTGCCTTCATGACCCATAACTTCAGCAGTATTATTTCTCCAGATTTCATTTGCGAAATGTAATGCTAAATATTTATCTGCTCTATTCGTATATGGGGCAAAAGTACTTGGCAGCATCGTAGATGAGTTAGTAGCAAGAATCGCTTCATCTTTTAAATATTTGCTTGCTTCCTTATAAAATGCAATCTTCTGTTCTGGATCTTCCGCAATTGTTTCAATCACAAAGTCCGCATTTGAAAATGCGTCTTCGTAGCTTGTAGTTAAATGAAGATGACGATATGCTTCTTCTACATATTCCTTTAAAAGATCAATCTCTTCATCTGATAAATCAGTACGATCACTTAATCCTCTTGCATATGCACGAGGATCTGTTTTCATTTTTTCTAGTGTATCAAGATAGATCGCCTTAAGACGTTCTAACTTAGGTCTTGCACGTTCAATTGACGCTTCACTTCTTAGCCAGATTGTGACATCATAGCCACTATATGCACTCTGAAAAGCAATCTGACTTCCTAATACACCACCGCCGGCAACGACGATATGTTTCCAATTCATATGAGAATACCTCCTTTTTTTGATATTCTCATTGTATCAATTTCTAATTTTTTAAAAAGCAATATGCACTTTTAAATATTTGGGAAACGTATCGTGATAGTTGTTCCCACCTCTGGAGTACTTGTTAAAGTGAGTTTTCCTTTATTAAATGAAACAATATGTTTTACAATTGCCAATCCCAATCCAGTACCGCCTTTCATACGACTACGTCCTTTATCGACACGGTAGAATCGTTCAAAGACACGGTTTTGATCTTCTTGAGGAATACCTATTCCTGTATCGCTTACTTCGATAAAAAGATCATCTTCATTTTTATAGACATTAACATTAACCAATCCTCCTGGATGATTATACTTAATAGCATTAGAAATAAGGTTACTTAACAAGTTCGCCATCTGTTGCGGATGGAACATGATGTTAATATCTTCTACTTCCTTATGAATAGTAATCTCTTCTTTAAGACAAAGAGATTCATAGCTTGAAACAATGTCTTCAACTGTACTTTTCATATTGACTGGTACACGTTCTACAACGATATCATCATTATCAAAACGAGAGAGAAGAAGAATATCATTAATAAGATTGGACATATTGTCCACCTGCTTTTGAATCTTCTCTAACATATCATGCTGAAGGGAAGGATCAGTAACAACACCTTCTGATAGAAGTTCACTATAGCCTCTAATTGAAGTAATCGGTGTCTTTAATTCATGTGAGACACTTGAGAAGAAATCTTCTCTCATCTTTTCCGCATTCTTAGCGGCAGTAATATCTACAAAGAATAAGGCTGTACCAAAAGGAAACTTTGAAACATAACATTTATAGTAGCGATTATTTAATTTCAATTTAACGCGAATCTTTTCTTCTGGTGAATGCAAGGCATCACGAAGAGCTTCTAGCTTGATGTCCTTGAAGTCATCTTTTTCATGAAGTGGTCCCACAATCTTCTTGGCTGACTTATTGATACTAAGAACTCTTTTCTTTTCATCAAGAAGTATGAATCCTTCATTCATTCTTCGTATAATAAGATCAATTTTGTTTTGTTCAAACTGCGTTTCTCTCATCGATTTTCTTAATCGATGAGAAAGCTTCTCAATCGTTGCAACGATATTATTGTATTCTTCATGAGGATACTTATGAACACTAAAACGATAGTCATCTGTCATATTGTTTAAGGATTCAGATATCTCAGTCAATGGCTGAGATATTCTTTTAGCAAGCAGTCTTGCAATAATGACAGCGACAATAAAAGCAATAGTGAAACTTAAAGCAAGAGAAGGTATCATCAGTGGCAGGAAGATACCAATGCCATTATAGGGAATGGATAATCTGACAATGTATTGTCCATCATAGTATGCTGCATACATTTCTCTTTCATTGATAGTTGAACTATTTCTAATCGCAAAGCCAGTATGATTTTTGCTTTTTAGTGCTTCTTTGACTTCTTCACGGTTTAAGTGATCTTTTCCTTGATGAATACCGTATGTATCCGCAATGACTTTTCCTTGTTTATCAATAATAGAAATTCTTGAATTATTTATTGATGATAAGGGACTAAGTTTATCAATCTGCTTGTTAAAATCTTTCTTATTGTTAAGGGCATAATCAATAAGCTGAACATCATAGATCAGTCTTTCTTTTGTATTATCTACCTGCTTAAATGAAAACAGTACAAAAGTAATTGATGAGGTAATGACAAGGGATATAAGTAAGACGATAATGAAATGCTTGATAATATATCTAGTCATTGAGATCCTCTATAAAACGATAGCCCACTGATCGTATTGTCTTAATATATTTTGTTCCATCATCTTTAAGCTTCGCTCTTAATGATCTGATATGTACATCAATTGAACGAGACTCTCCTACATAGTCATAACCCCATATTTCTTGTAAGAGTTCATCTCTTTTTACGACATGATCTCTGTTTTCTATAAGATAGACGAGAACCTGATATTCTTTGTGAGTAAGTTCTATCTTCTCTTCGTTTAAGATCACATTGTGGGCATTGTCATCTATTCTTAATGTGGAGGTATGGAAAACTTTTCCTAACTTTTTAGAGCGTCTTAAAAGTGAACGTACTCTTGCATTAAGTTCTAATACCCCAAATGGTTTTGTCATATAGTCATCACAGCCACAGTCTAATCCTCTTACTTTGTCTATTTCTCTGTTTTTTGCAGATAGGATCATCAATGGTAATTCTTTATCCTTTTCTCTAATAAGCTTGATTGCTTCAATGCCATCCATTTCTGGCAACATGATATCAAAGATTGCTAAATCGGGTGTTTCCTTGTTTATTTCTTTAACAGCATCTTCTGCATTATCAAATAAGGTGATTTCATACCCATTAGATTCTAATGCTAGTTTCACTATTTCCTGAATATTTTCATCATCTTCTACTACAAATACTCTTTCTGCCATGCTTCTACTCCTTTTTTACAAGTCTTATCATAAAAAAAGTAAAGATAATGTCAATAACCTGTTTTCTTTAATCACTAAAAAGGTTAGAATAGCTCCAGGTGAAAATTATGAAATCTATTATTATCAAGTACACAAAATCTTTTCTTTTTGTCTTATTGGCATCTTTGATCATGTCATTTAACATTAAGACATTCGTTCATTCAGGTAATCTGGTTCCAGGTGGTCTTACAGGGATGACTTTGCTTATTCAAAGAAGTGCGATGAAGTTCTTTAATCTTCCTCTTCCCTATTCCATTATCAATATTGCATTAAATGCGGTTCCAGCAGCTTTAGGATTTAAACTTGTGGGCAAGAAGTTTACCGCCTTCAGTGTTATTATGATTATCTTGAACTCTTTTATGGTTGATCTTCTTCCAAGTTATACCATTACCAATGACCCATTGTTAATTGCGTTATTTGGTGGTCTACTAAATGGTATTGCAATTTCGATTGCCTTAAAAGGAAAAGCCAGTTCGGGAGGAACTGACTTTATTGCCATATTTTTAAATAGAAAATATAACATGTCATCATGGAATATTATTTTAGGTCTTAATATCTGTATTCTTATTACCGCAGGCTTCCTATTTGGCTTTGAAGCTTCCCTTTACTCCATTGTTTTTCAATATGTTTCCACTGAAGCTATTAAGACTTTCCATACCAATGATCATCAGATCACAATGTTTATTGTTACAAATAAAGCTGATGAAATTGAAAAGATGCTTTATGAGAAAACAAAACATGGAAGTACAAGAATTTCTGCTAAAGGAAGCTATAAGCATGAAGATCGTACTATGCTTTATTCGGTCATAAGTGAAAATGAATTATCGATAGCCATGGATTCTATCATGGCCATTGATCCTAATGCTTTTGTCAATGTCACTCACTCTATGGCAATTAAAGGAAAATTTTATCAGGAACCTTTGGATTAGCACATTTTCAGAATGTGCTTTTTTTGTATTTTTTATTGGATTCCTTGTTAAAATAAAAATGGAGGATATGATAATGGAGGATATGATATGAAAAAAATAATATTTCTTGATGTAGATGGTACATTAATCAACTATGAAGCAAAACTGCCTGTCTCTGCTGAAAAAGCAGTCAATATGGCTAGAGAAAATGGACATAAGGTCTATATTTGTACTGGATGCTCTAAGGCTGAAATTGAACAGCGTGATTTTAGAACTATGAAACTAGATGGCATGATTGGTGCTAATGGTGGATATGTGGAAGATCAAGGAGAAGTCATCATGCACAAGAGTCTTTCTAAAGACGATGTAAAAGCGATTGTTGATTGGTGCAATAAAAGAGAAATAGGCTTTTATCTTGAAGCAAACAGTGGAATGTATATCAATGACTACTATATCAAGCAGGGGCCAGAGGCTTTAGCGAAGTATGTTCTTGGCAAAGGGAAAAAGATTGATGATCTTGCTAAATTTAAAGCGGAAAGCATGAATCAGTATATTCATCTTCAAGGAGAAGATCTCTATCGTGATGATGTCAATAAAGTTTCATTCGTCTTAAGAAGCTATCAGGATCATCTTGATTCTATCAAAGACTTCCCTAATCTTGTTGCTAATACATGGGGTGGAAAAGATGAGCAGGCTTTATTTGGTGATCTAGGAGTTAAGGATATTACTAAGAAACATGCGATTGAAGTATTGCTTGATCATCTTCATGCTAGTAAAGAAGAAACAATTTCATTTGGTGATGCGAAAATTGATTTATCGATGTTTGAATGCTGCAATTATAATGTCGCTATGGGAAATGGTGGAAAACAGATCAAGGAAGCTGCTGATTATATTACTGATGATGTTGATGAAGATGGCTTATATAATGCCTTTAAGAAACTTAATCTCATATAAAAAAGAATGGCCTAGGCCATTCTCCAAGGTCTTGACATCAGCAGATGTCAGGGGGTACGGGCTGGCTCCGCATTCATGTCTGGACAGCTGAAAGAACGGCAGTATTTTCTTTCAGTTTCAATATGCCAAAAAAATCAGATGCCGTCACCCTTCCCTGTATTTGTAAGTCCCTCTTGAGCATTGGACAAAGCAGTCAGACACACAGGGGCGTTTCTGCAATCTTATGTCACGAGTCCTGCTCCCTTCCATGTTCTGCATGCTGATTTAAGACGCTCCTTCATGAAGGGCTATCGTAGCCCTTCATGAAAAATATTGCAAAA
>NZ_JAGBIX010000029.1:0-17335 GCF_017934775.1 Kandleria sp.
AAATAAAAGAACGAAAAGATAAATGCTCGGGCAGTTGGCGGAGCCGTACGAAGTAATAGTACGGTTTACGTACCGTGCTAGTAGGAGCAGGGCTATGCCCGAAACTGAAAAACCTCCGGCTATGCCGGAGGATATTTATTTTTTTGTCTTTTAGTTAAAAAGTATTTGTAATTTTTTAGGAATATGATATAAATATATGGACGTTTAACGGGAGGGATATTATGGCTAAACGTATTATTCAAGTTGAAGAAAAAGTACCATTTAAAATGCTGCTGCCATTAAGTGTTCAGCATATGTTCGCGATGTTTGGGGCATCGGTTTTGGTACCATATTTATTTGGAATTAATCCTGCTATCGCATTATTCATGAATGGGTTAGGAACATTGCTATTTATCTTAATTACTAAGAAGAAAGCACCTGCCTACTTAGGAAGCAGTTTCGCATTTATTGCACCTGCAACTATCATTATTAAGAATATGGGTTATCAGTATGCATTGGGAGGATTCGTTGCAGTCGGGTTCTGCGGATGTATTCTTGCAGGCATTTTTTATAAGTTTGGAACAAAGTGGATTGATGTCGTGCTTCCAGCTGCGGCCATGGGTCCAGTTGTTGCATTGATTGGATTAGAATTATCTTCTTCAGCCGCAAGTACTGCTGGTTTATTAGATAAAGTTGTTGATCCTAAAAACTTAATTGTATTCCTAGTTACATTATTAGTTGCTGTATTTGGTAGTGTATGCTTCAAGAAATTCTGGAGTGTTATACCTATCTTAGTTGCTGTTGTATGTGGATATATTGCTGCAGTATTATGTGGAATGATTGATTTCACACCAGTGCTAAAAGCATCATTCTTTGCAATCCCACATTTCCAGTTCCCTAAGTTCAATATTAACGCTATCGTTATGATGCTTCCGGTCTTATTGGTTATTGCATCAGAACATATTGGACATCAGCTTGTTACTGGTAAGATTGTTGGTAGAGACTTAATCAAAGATCCAGGACTACATCGTTCATTATTTGCAGATAACTTCTCAACAATGATTTCTGGTTTAATTGGATCTGTTCCAACTACAACTTATGGTGAAAATATTGGTGTAATGGCTGTAACAGGTGTATACAGTGTACAGGTTATCGCTGGAGCTGCTATTCTTTCTATCATCTGTTCATTTATTGGACCAGTAGCTGCATTGATTCAGACAATTCCTAATCCAGTAATCGGTGGAATCAGCTTCTTGCTTTATGGTATGATCGGTACAAGTGGTTTAAGAGTACTTGTTGATCATCAGGTAGATTACGGTAAAAGTACGAACTTAATCTTAACTTCAGTTATCTTTGTAGTAGGATTAAGTGGTATTAAGATTTCAATTGGAAACATTTCATTATCAGGTATGGTATTAGCCTGCATGGTAGGAATGATATTATCATTAGTTTTCCATCTATTAGGAAAATGTCATATGTTAAATGAAGAGTAGAGATATAAGATTAACTTATATCTCTTTTTTGATAAGTGAAATGAATTTTCATTGTCAGATAAACGTTGATATTCATTTTCTATTTGTGAAAGAAACTCAGTACTCCTATTTTTTTTGCATATAATTAAGATGTAAAAAGGAGAAAGAGATATTATGAGAGATCAAAATTTAAAACAATTCCCTGCTCATTTTTTATGGGGAGCATCAACTTCTGCTTATCAGGTAGAAGGTGCTAATTTATCAGATGGAAAAGGTCCTTCATGTCAGGATGTAAAGGAACTCCCAGAAGGCACAGCACCATTGGATATTTGTGCTGATCATTATCACAGATATGAAGAAGATATCAAGCTAATGGCAGAGATGGGCTTTAAGGTTTATCGTTTCTCTATTGCTTGGACAAGAATTTTACCAGAAGGTACTGGAAAAGTGAATCAGAAGGGTATTGATCACTATCATAAAGTGATTGATACATGCTTAAAATATGGTATTGAACCATTGATTACAATGTTCCATTTTGATATGCCAGATGCATTGGATCAAAGAGGATCTTGGTCTAATCCAGACTCAGTTGAATGGTTCGTAGAATTTGCACGTGTATTATTTGAAAATTACGGTGATAAAGTTAAGTACTGGTTGACTATCAATGAACAGAATATGCTGACATTGGTAGGACCACTCATTGGAACTTTACGTATTCCAGAAGGAACAGATAATGTGTTAAAAGAAACATATCAGCAAAACCACCATATGCTGGTTGCTCAAGCAAAAGCTATGGCATTATGCCATGAAATCTGTCCACAATCAAAAATCGGTCCTGCTCCTAATATTTCACTTGTTTATCCTGCATCATGTAAGCCAGAAGATGTCTTGGCTGCACAGGAATATAATGCTATTAGAAACTGGCTATATTTAGATATGGCTGTATTTGGTCGCTATAATAATTTAGTATGGCGTTATCTTGAAGAAAATGATGCTACACCTACATTTGCGCCAGGAGATGAGGAAGCATTAAAGAATGCTCATCCTGACTTTATTGGATTTAACTATTATTCAACTGCTACTGTTCAGCATTCAGATATTACTGATGAACTAGATCCAGGTGCTGATCAGCAGACCGCAAGAGGTGAAGCGGGATACTATCGTGGATATCAGAATCCAAATCTTACTAAGACAGAATTTGGATGGGAAATTGACCCATTAGGTTTCCGTGCAAACATGAGAGAAATTTATTCTCGTTATCATTTACCACTTATCGTAACTGAAAATGGATTAGGGGCTTATGATAAATTAGAAGATGGTAAGATTCATGATAATTATCGTATTGCTTATTTAAGAGCACATATTGAACAATTAAAGCTTGCCATTAGCGATGGTGTAGACATGATGGGATATTGCCCATGGTCAGCTATTGACCTTGTTTCTACTCATGAAGGTATTCGTAAAAGATACGGCTTCATTTATGTAGATACAACAGATGAAGAAGTTGGTACACTAAACAGATACAAAAAAGATTCATTCTATTGGTATAAGAAAGTTATTGCTACTAACGGTGAAGATTTATCAGACTAGAGAATTCCCTTGTGGAATTCTCTTTTTTCTTTATAATAGACAATATGAAAAAAATACTATACTTTATACCATCGTGTATCATATTATTCTTTATCTTTGGATTCTCTGCTCAAAATGGAGAACAGTCAGGAAGTCTTTCTTATCAGATTTATGAGTGGCTAAATCATCTTGTCACTTTGCCTTTCTCAAAAGAAACAGTCATACTGTTAATTAGAAAAGCTGCGCATATGAGTGAATTTGGTGTCCTCTCATTAACATTGTATTATGGATTCTCTCATACATTAGAGAAACATCATATTCTAGTTTCACTGATCATGACATTTCTTTTTGCCTGTCTAGATGAATGGCATCAGACATTTGTCCCAGGAAGAGCAGGATGCTTTACTGATTGTCTCATTGATTTAAGTGGAGCTATTATTTTTATGACAGTCTTATATTTAATAAAGAAAAGCCAGTCACATTAAATGTGTCTGGCTTATTCATTAAGAGCTTCCCACTCTTCCATTTTTTCTTCTAGCTGATTGTTCTTTTCTTCAATCTGCGCAGTTATTTCATTGTATTTTTCGTAATCATTGATAACTTCATCAGTTGTCTGCAACTGTTCTAGATCACAGATTTCTTCTTCAAGTAAAGAAATCTGTTCTTCAACTTTCTTGATCTTATTTTTAATCTTACGATCCATAGAGCGTTGTGTCTTAGTTTCAAGATAATCTTTATTGACCTTCTTTTCAACAGCAGCTTTTTCCTCTTTTTTATGTGCCATGAAATAATCATAATCACCGATATAAGTTGTTGCTCCATGAGCATTCATATCGACAATCTTTGTTGCTATTTTATTGATAAAGTAACGGTCATGGGAAATAAAGAGGATGGTTCCTGGGAAATCAAGAAGAGCATCTTCAAGTATTTCTTTTGATTGAATATCCAGATGGTTTGTAGGTTCATCTAAAACAAGGAAATTCGCTTTATTTAATAGAAGCTTAATAAGAACAATGCGTCCCTTTTCTCCACCGGACAAGGAATCGATAGTCTTAAAGACATCATCCCCTCTAAATAAGAAAGTCGCACAGATATTTCTTATTTCCGTATTTGTCATTCTCGGGAAAGCATCGCTGATTTCATCAAAGATGGTCTTGCTTGGATTTAATGATCTTTGTTCCTGATCATAGTAGCCAATCATTACTTTTACACCAATCTTGATACGTCCAGATATTGGTGTATAGTCATTTAGCAACAAGTGGAAGAATGTGGTTTTTCCAATACCATTAGGTCCAAGAAGTCCGACTTTTTCTCCACGTTTTACATCAAAAGAAAGATTATCAAAGAGGGGCTTATCAAAAGCCATCGCTAAATCTTCAACTTTTAAGACATCATAACCTGATTCAACTTCTGGATCAAAAGCAAAACGAATATGTGAAGGCAATGCTTCAGGACGATCAAGCTTCTCCATTCTCGCAAGAGCTTTTTCTTTAGATTCAGCACGTTTTACCTGTTTCTCTCTACCAAATGATTTAAGTGTATCAATTGAATCCTGCATTCGCTTAATTTCTTTTTGATTATTAAGATAATGCTTCAATTCAACATCACGATTATGCTTCTTGATAGTCGCATATTGTTCATAGCTGCATTTATATAAAGTAGATTTCCCATTCTCTATTTCCATGATCATATTAGAGACCTGATCAATAAAGTATCTATCATGGGATACGACAATGACAGCTTTACTATAGTTTTTAAGATAGTTTTCTAGCCATTCAATAGAATCAAGGTCAAGGTGGTTTGTAGGTTCATCTAGCAATAGGAGATCAGGTGATCTTAAAAGAAGCTGTCCTAAACCAATACGTGTCTTCTGTCCACCAGAAAGAATACCCATTGGGGCATTCCACATATCTTCTTCAAAGCCTAACCCGTTAAGTACACCTTTGATACGAGATTCCATCTCATAGCCATTTTCATGCTCAAATTTTTGTGTTAATGTATCATATTCTCTCATGATTCCATCTAGATCTGAGGATGTAGACATCAGACTTTCAAGTTCACGCATACGTTTTTCAATAACGATGAGATCCTCAAAAGGTTCTTTTAATGTATCATAGATACTCTTCTCAAGATCAAAAGCATGTTCCTGAGATAAGTATCCAAGCTTCATGTTCTTATTAAAAGAAAATTCTCCAGAATCCGCATGTTCTTCTTCCTGAAGAATACGAAGAAGCGTTGATTTACCTGCACCATTGACACCAATGATCGCAAGCTTGTCATGTTCTTCTAGCTTAAACGATACATCCTTTAATACATCCTTGCCAAGATAGGATTTCGTAAGAGATGAACAAGATAATATCATATTTCATCACCGGTGTTATTCTATCATAATTAGGAAGAAAAAGAAGAAAAAAGCAAAAGATTATCAGTAAGATATTGTATTTTTATGATTGTTATGTATAATTGTATACAATAAGAGGAGGAAAGAATATGAATCTAGCTTATAAGATTTTAAACAACCATTTACAAAAAGGAGAATTAGTCGCAGGTACACCAATTGCGATTAAGATAGATCAGACTTTAACACAGGATAGTACAGGTACAATGGCCTACTTACAGCTTGAAGCGATGAATGTTGGACATGTAGCTGTTGAAAAGGCTGTAGCTTATATTGATCATAATATGTTACAGACTGGTTTTGAAAACATGGATGATCATGAATTTATTAGATCAGTTGCGAAAAAACATGGAATCACATTCTCACGTCCAGGTAATGGAGTATGTCACCAGCTTCAGTTAGAAAACTTTTCTAAACCTGGAAAGACTTTAGTCGGAAGTGATTCACATACACCTACATGTGGTGCTATGGGTATGGTTGCGATTGGAGCAGGAGGACTTGATGTTGCAGTGGCAATGGCAACGGGTACTTATTATTTATCTTGTCCATCTGTTTTACAGGTTAACTTAACAGGAAAAAGAAAACCATTCGTAAGTGCTAAAGATGTTATCTTGAAAGTACTTCAGGAATTATCTGTAAAAGGCGGCGTTAACAAGATTGTAGAATACACAGGAGAAGGTATTAAAGATTTATCTTTAACTGAAAGAGCTACTATCTGTAATATGGGAGCAGAATTAGGAGCTACTACTTCGGTATTCCCAACTGATGAACGTACGCTAGATTATTTAAAACAGCAGGGTCGTGCAGAAGATTATGTAGAAATGAGTGCTGATGAAGATGCAACTTATGATGAAAGATTAGATATTGATCTTTCTACATTAGAACCAATGGTTGCTAAACCACATAGTCCAGATGCTGTAGTATCTGCTACAGAATTAGAAGGTATGCCAATCAACCAGGTTGTTATTGGTTCATGTACAAACTCATCACTTAACGATATGATGCATGCTGCAGCTATCTTAAAAGGACATCGTGTTAACGACAATGTTTCATTAGTTATTGCACCAGGGTCATCTTCAATTTTAGCAATGCTATCAGAAAATGGTGCCTTAGCAGATATGATTCATGCAGGTGCACGTATTCTAGAATGTGGATGTGGACCATGTATCGGTATGGGTCAGGCACCTTTATCTAAAGGGGTATCACTTCGTACAATTAATAGAAACTTTAAAGGACGTTCAGGTACAAATGATGCAAGTGTCTACTTAGTATCACCTGAAGTAGCTGCACTTTCAGCTATTAAAGGATGTTTCTCAAGTGACTTCAGTGATTATGAAGCATTAGAAGAAGTACCAATGACTCCATTTATTAAGAATCCTAATTACTTCATTAACGATTATGATCCAAATCATGAAGTCTATATGGGACCAAATATCAAGCCAGTTCCAAGAGGAGAAAAGCTTACAGACAGCTATACTGGAAAGATGGTATTAAAAGTAGGAGACAATATTTCAACTGATCATATTGTTCCTTCAGATTCAAAACTTCTTCCTTATCGTTCAAATGTCCCACATCTTGCAAAATTCTCATTCTATAAAGTAGATCCTGATTTCTATAAGAGAGCAGTTGCCAACAATGGTGGATTTATTGTTGGTGGTGACAACTATGGACAGGGATCATCAAGAGAACATGCTGCACTTGTACCTAACTACTTAAAGATCAAGGCTGTAGTTACTTTATCATTTGCACGTATTCATCGTTCAAACTTAATTAACAATGGTATTCTTCCACTTGTTATTAAGAAAGAAGATTATGACTTCTTCAATGATCAAGATTTATTCACATTCCACAATCTTAAAGAAAGCGTTGAAGATAATAAAGAGGTTGTTATTTCTAATGATACAACAGGAAAAACAATTAATGCGACTTTAACACTTTCTAAAAGAGAGAAAGTTATGATAGAATATGGTGGATTATTAAATGCAATTAAAGAAATCGGCGGTGATTTCTAAATAAAGAAAGAAGGTAAGTTATGGCATCAAATCCAATATTTGAGTCTGGAAGACATGGATCATTGGGAACACAGATTTTTGAATTGCTAAGAGATAGGATATTAAATGGAGACTATGAAAGAGGAGACAAATTAAATGAACTCTCTCTTGCAAAAGAACTTAATATTAGTCGTACCCCAATAAGAGAAGCCTTAAAACAGCTAGAACTAGAAGGATTAGCAGAAAGTATTCCTAATAAAGGGGTATATGTCAAAGGATTCTCACCTAGAGATATTGATGACATGTTTGAAATTAGAATTCAATTAGAATCTTTAGCCATCAAACTTGCCATAGAGAGAATGGATGACATCCATTTCGCAAAGATCCAGGAAGTTTTCGAACTTATGGAATTCTATACAATGAAAAGAGATCAAGGTAAACTAGGTGAACTTAATATTCTATATCATGAAATGATCTATCAATCTACGCAATCTCCTTATTTCCAAGAGCTGCTTTCAGATATTCATTATTATGTATCAGTCACATCAAAAAGAGCACTACGTCCAATTGAAAGACTTGATACTTCATTAGAAGAGCACCGTGAAATCTTGAATCTTATTAAAGAACGTGATGGCGAAGGTGCTATCAACGTGATAAAAACACATATCAAGAAAACACAGATGTTAGTCAGAAAATATTATGCATCACAGAAAAAATAGTCCTTATAAAGGACTATTTTTTTGCCGTTCATCGAAAAAAAGGACCGTTGGTCGTTTTTTTTTGTCTTTATTTTAAAATGGGGATACACTTAAATTAGAAGATAATACAAAATTACATAGAGGGAAGGGGATAATATGGATCATCTCAAATATCAATTGAAAATCATGAGACATTCACCAATAAGATTTGTTATTTATTTAATCTATTTATCATCAATCTGGTTAATGGGAAGCTATCTCTATATGAAACAGCCTCTAATTTCACCAATGTTACAAAGTAGTCGTTTTTCTTATTACATAGCGGTTGCCTTTTCTTTAGTGACATTCTATTCATTTTATAGAAGTCACCAACAAAAAACAGAGGAAGTAATGGAAAGTACACCTTTTCATCACACCATTTCATTAATGATTTTTATGAGTACTATTATTCTATTGTGGAGTCTCATTATATTTTTTATATTATTGGCTACTGTTTTATTTCAGTATTATACAAAAGACTCGCTCATTTTTTTAATTCTTACCTTTAGCATTAATGTGTTATTTCCCATTATCATCTTTCAGATGATTGTGTATCTTATCTTTAAGATAACGCATCGAATCTTAGGTTTTATTGTATATTTAATAGTCATATTTATTACTAGTCCACTATTCTACTCTATAAGAATAAGCGTCACTTCACCATTGCTATCACGTATTCCAGATGCTTTTATGAATTGCTTTAGACTATTTTATAATAATGGACAGTGGGCAATGAATCTGCAGTACGGACTTCAGCTTGAAAAGCCAAGAATCATCAATCTTTTACTGTTTGCTTTTCTTTGTTTATTCTTGATTATTTCAATAAGACATAAGCTATTTAAAGCTATCTCATTTATTACCGCTTTAACAATGATTATCTATGGTACATTGCCTTACAGCTATTATCGATTAGATGATGAAGCGTTGAGACATGATCTAAGAGATTATGGCTTTTATGATCAGGCGATGGAGCAGTCCATCAAGAAGCAAGATACAAACTACAGTATTTCTTCCTACAAGATGAATATCGATATTGATCGATATCTACAGGCAGATGTAAGCATGAATATGCATGCGAAAGAAGAAAGTGATGTCTACTGGCTGACATTGAGTCATGATTATCATGTTAAAAAGATTGTATGTAAAGATATGAAGAACTATAAGATCGATAAGGATCATATTGCTTTATATCTTAACAGGAAGATGAAGAATATCAATGTTCAGATCATCTATGAAGGATATCATCCTAAATACTATTCCAATGATCAGTCCATCATGTTGCCAGGATTCTTTGCTTGGTATCCCTTTGCTGGAAAGCAGCAGCTGTTCTTGGAGTATCCGGATATGGGAGAGGGATATAATATCTACAATAAGAATAAGAGCTATTATGAATTGCATCTTAATACAAGATGCAAGACTATTACTAATCTTGATCATAACTATAAGGGATACAGTGATTCTTTAACATTAATTGGGGGAAAGATTAAGATTCTTTCTGATCCCATCATTAAAAATATGTTGGCGTATACTCCAAAAGATAAAAATGCGTCATTAGAAACGTGTTTTAAAGATAATATCAAAAAGACAAATAAAATAATAAAGGATGTCTTTGATTTAGATGTTCATTTAGATCAGAAGAAGATCATCATCGCATCCGATGATTTAGGTAGAAACTACACGAATAATGATTATTTAATTTATGATGACTATATTCTTACTAATCATTCACTTCTTTATGATCTACATGTAGATGATACCATGTCTTACTATCTTAATAAGAATACACATTCCTCTAAACTTGCTAAACTGTACAATTTTGCAATATCATCATTAGATTTAAAATCTCCTTATAAAAGTTTACATAAGGAATTATTATCTTCATGTGAAGAAGATGATATGAAATATAAAGATTATATAACGCAAGCTGTCAAGAATGTTGGAGAGAAACAGTTTATTAAGCAGAGTGTAAAAATGCTTGTAAAAGATTACAGTGATGAAGAAATATTTAAAAAGATGAAAGTACAGACAAGGGGGGATTAACATGGAGACATATAAAGCCCACATGTTATATCAATGGAATAATATAAGATGTTCTAAAATGAAATATCTTATACTTATTCCTTATCTTCTTTCATTTATCATTGTCGGTTTTTTTGTGCTTACAAAAGCTCCTTTTTTAGGTGTGCTTTTTACTGTCTCACGTTTAAGCTATTATGTCGCAGTTCTTTTCTCTTTATCTTCTTTATTATTCTTTTATCATACGTCTTCTTACCATCTTGAAGAAGTGGTAGAAACGACACCGCGTTCAAATAAAAAATCATTTATGATATTTATAAGTACACTTATTTTATGCTGGTGTATCATGACCTTCATCATGATGAGCCTACGCTTGTCAGAACAGCTGTTTATAAAAGAATCATTTCTATTATTGATACAGACATTCTTCTTCAATATTGTATTACCCATCATCATCTTCCAGATGATTGTTTATCTCATATTTCATATTCCTTATCGAAAAGTTGGTATCACTATATATGTGCTTATTCTCTTTTTATCAGCACCTCTTATCTATTCAATGAGAATCAAGATGAATGCATCACTTATTGAAAGAGTAGGGATTTCAATAATGAATAGCTTCAAGTTATTTTATTTTAATGGGCAATGGTCTCCTAATCTGCAGTATGGACTACAGATAGAAAAGCCAAGAGTCATCAATCTTTTATTGTTTGCTTTACTTTGTCTATTCCTCATTATCTCAATAAGACATAAGCCATTTAAATTTATTTCACTTATTACCGCTTTAACAATGATCATCTATGGCACATTGCCTTACAGCTATTATCGCTTAGATGATGGGGCATTAAGACATGATCTAAGAGATTATGGCTATTATGATCAGACAATGGACCAATCGATTAAGAAACAAGATACAAGATATAGTATTTCTTCCTACAAGATGAATATCGACATCAATCGATATCTTAAGGCAGATGCAAGCATGGATATGCATGCAAAAGAAAAAACGAATATTTACTATCTGACATTGAGCCATGATTATCATGTTAAAAAGATTGTATGTAAAGATATGAAAAATTATAAGATTGATAAGGATTATATTGCTTTATATCTTAATAAGAAGATTAAGAATACCCATATAAAGATCATCTATGAAGGATATCATCCTAAATACTATTCCAATGAACAGTCCATCATGTTGCCAGGATTTTTTGCGTGGTATCCATTTGCTGGAAAGCAGCAGCTGTTCTTGGAGTATAAAAATATTGGAGAAGGGTTCAACATCTATAATAAGAATAAGAGCTATTATGAATTGCATCTTAATACAAGATGCAAGACTATTACTAATCTTGATCATAACTATAAGGGATACAGTGATTCTTTAACATTAATAGGTGGAAAGATTGTATGTTTAAATCACCCTTTGAAGGATAAATTAGCATTGGAGGAAAAAGAAGAAGGAATGGATCCTTATGAAGAAAAAAGGATCTATAAGAAATTAACAGAGATAGATCATTATCTTTCATCTATATTTGATTTCAATTTGAAGCTAAGTAAAAAGAAGATCATTATCGCATCCAATGATTTAAATAGAAATTATTGCGATAATAATGGCTTTATTATTTATGATGACTATATTCTTACTAGTAATTTAAATATCTCATCAATTGACATGTCAGATGTTTTAAATTCTATCTTTTTTAAGAATTCTAGAAGTAAGATATTCTCGAAAATAATGGGATATTCATTTGATAGTGATGAAGAGAAATACATCAAAGAAATCATCAGGACATGTAGAGAAGAATATGAGAATAAAAAATACGTAGAGGCAATAAAGCAGGCTGTCAATAATGTTGGTAGTTCTTACTTTATTAAACAATGTGCAAAGATGCTTACAGAGAATGCATCTGATAAGGAAATATTAAATAAAATGGGGGTGAATTTAAATGATAAAGATTGAGGGTCTACTAAAAAAATATGGAAGAAAGACAGTTATAGATCACATTGACTTACATCTAGAAAATAAGACATATGCATTACTTGGACCTAATGGGGCAGGAAAGACGACACTTCTACGTTGTATTTGTGGTCTTATTCCTATTAATGAAGGCACAATCAAGGGAGATAATGGATTAATTGGTTATCTTCCTCAGCACTTTGGTGCATTTAAAGAAATGACAGTTTATGACTTCCTTGATTATCTTTGTTTCTTAAAAAAGATTGATAAAGAAGAAAGAGAAGATGAAATCAATCGAGTATTAGAAAGTGTTCATCTATTAGATAAAAGCAGTGATAGATGCTCGACATTATCTGGTGGAATGATCAGAAGATTAGGGATAGCACAAAGCATGCTTGGAAAACCTGATTTAATTATTCTAGATGAACCAACAACTGGATTAGATATAGAAGAACGTATGCACTTTAAGACAATTATGTCTCATAGTGCAAATATGACACGTATTATTTCTACACATATTGTAGAAGACATAGAAGGATTAGCGGATGAAATCTTACTTTTAAAAGATCATAAGATAGAAGTATTTAATGAAGATGATTTCCTTAAGTTAACACATAACCGTGTTTATGAAGTTCCAACTTCACAAGTAAAAGAAAATGATTTCATTATCAGTGAATACTTCAATCAAAATAAGCAAAGCATTTCTCGTATTATCTCAGATGAGGACAGAGGAGAACCTTGTGAAGAAACCTTATCTGACAGTTATATCTACTACTTTAAGGGAATAAAATGAGATATCTAAGAAATGAAATAAAAATAAATAAGTGGGGTTTCATGATACTTGTATTATTATGGGGAATATGTTTCTATTTTTTATACCAGTATAAAGTAACTTTTATTGGTGAAAAAGAAGAATTTGAAATACAAGTATTTTCAAGAATAAGATTTTATACGAGTATTATCTACCCGTTGTATTTCTTCATGATGACACATCATCTCTTTGAAAAAGATATGGAAGAAGTAATGCGACTATTATTAAAACGACGTATGTTATACTTGATACCCATTATGCTTATCTATTTGATCTTATCTTTCATATGGCTTATGGGAATATGCCATTTCTTCCAATTGACAAATGGATGTTTTATAGAAACTTTGATACTACTTATAGAATTAACAATTATGCAGACTATTCTTATTTATATTTTCAATAATCCTCTTTTATCTGCTATTCTTCTTATCTTGATGAATATGTTCTACTTCTTCTTTTTAGTAGACTTTAATGTCTTCAACTATCTTTATCCTGGATCTAAGCTAAGCAGTTATGATCTGATGGATCATGGAATCTTCTTATTCATACTTATTGTCATAAGTATTATTTTGACAATAAAAAAACGTAAAGAATACCAATAGAGGCGTAAGTGCGCCTCTTTTGCTTTCCATAAAGAACACTTTTGAGTACAATAAGGAAAAGGAGTTGTAAGCATGTTAGCGCCAAAACATTTAACAAAGTGCGTAAAAGGAGATTATCGCTTAATCGCTATTTCAGATATACATGGACACCTTGATCGATTTAAGGCATTACTTAAGAAAGTACAATATCGTCCACGTGAGGACTATCTTGTCATTCTTGGAGACTTTATTGAAAAAGGGGATCAGGTGCTAGAGACTATTCACTATGTTATGGAACTCTCTAAACTGCCACGTGTCTATGTCTTAACGGGAAATTGTGAGTGGGCACTTTGTGCCATCATGAGTGAACCTGAACTAGCGAAAGAGATCCCATTATATTTAAAAAGGGTTTCTTCCAATGGCATTGTCAGAACCTTGTACAATGAAGGACATTATGAAGATGGTCATGAAACACCACTAGGTATTCAAAGAGATATTGCCCGCAAGATTCATAAGGAACTGCTCTTTTGTGAGCATCTTCCCACAACATTGAAATTCAACGATTTCATCTTTGTACATGCTGGACTTGAACCACGTGAGGATTATAAGCAATGTGGTCTTTCTTCTTACCTGGAATTCCAGCATTTTATGGATTATGGTCATCTTTTAAAAGAAACAGTCATTGTCGGTCATCTTCCTACTTCAAATTATCGTGAAGGACAAATAAACAATGATATCCTTTACGATGAAAAGAAACGCATTATTTCTATTGATGGTGGGACAGGTGTAAAAATGATTTCTCAACTTAATGCATTGATCATCACTTCAAAAAATGGAGATATCACTTTTCACCAAAAGAAAGTACAGCCTCTTCCTAAAGCAATCATTACAGAGGATTATCACCCTCAATATCATGATAGCCATAAGATAGCTTTTCCTTATTACAAAGTTGAAGTATTAGAAGAAGGAACAGAGTTCAGCAAATGCTATCAAGAAGAAACACATCAGATTCTTATGATTAAGAATGAATTCTTATACATAAGAAACAAAGATTACTATTGTCTAGATGATTATACAGATGCTTTTCTTGATGTCAAAAAACAAGATGAAATTGCTTTAATTGGAGTATATGGACAATATGCCTATGGAATCTATGACGGGCAGGTAGGCTGGATTCCTTATCACAATATTAAAATAAAATAGGAGGTAACATGAAAAGATTTTATATCCTATTATCATTCATGCTGCTGATGCTTATTCCAATGAGCTTTATGGCATTGAATACAAGTGTTTCAATTAGTACATTAGAAAATGCTCTTTCTCAAAATATCTTTTTCCCTGTTGTTTATCTAGCAGTAGGTCTTTCTTCTTTAATCATGTTTATCATCATGTTCTTAAAGAAAAGCAAGGACTATGTCAGAATGGTACTATTCTTATTGATTATCATTGGGTTTATCTACTCCTTTGATATTATCAAAATAAGCTTCTATTCATTATTTGCTAATACAACAGCTCTTTCATCATTAATGAATGGAAAAGATGAAACAACCATTTTAGCTAAATCTATCAGTCAGCTTTCTACAATATTTTTATCAGGTATGGTAGGAAGCTTCTTGCTTATTGAACAATACAAGAAAGAGTATATTCAAAAAGAAAACAAGGATCGTATTCTAGGTCTACTTATTGGAACAAGTCTATTATTGTCAGTCTTCTTCTTTTTAAGAAGCTATTATCTATTTGTTTCCCTTTATTCAAAAGTAGATTTCAATAATATTCTCTCTTATCAGATAAAACGTCTTCAATATATTGGCATATTGACACAATCATCAAGAGTTTTCTTCATGATTGCCTTTGTCTTAATGATAATCTATGAAGGCATATCATTAAGAGAGAAGAAAGAGAAGCCCATTCTTATATTTGGATTATTGATGATCATATTGATGATCTTCTCTTTCCCATTTCTAACACGGCTAAATAATATTCATTCATTTAGTGTTGATATCACTAAAATAAAAGCAGAATATCTCATACAGAAGTATGACTATCTTTACTCATTGCTTAATGTAAGTACAGGGTACAATACTCTTATTAGTCAGTCTGGATTATTTTTTACTAATGGCCTTCTAGCAATGATAATGATAAGTCTTCATATTCCTTACTTTGAAGAAGAACTTTTTACCAAAGATCTATTGAAGTGGGTACCACGTTTTATTGGTATAGTGCTAGCTATAGTAGTCATTATCTCTTCTATAAGTTACTTCAAGCATGCAACGACATATACAGATGTTGATCTTGTAAAGAATATCTCATTCTCTTATGAAGGAGATAGTGGTGAAGCTAAGATTGTTAAGTTTAAAAGCAATCTTACAAGTAATGATGATAATGTGAAATCATTTCTTTCAACTGTAACCTACAATTATAAAGAAATGACATCTTTATCAAATGGTGATCGTATTACCATCAAGGCTCAGTATTCTAAAGAGAAAGCAAAAGAATTGAGAGTCAATGTCTTAAATGATGAAAGAACCTTTACTGTATCAGGATTAGTTTATCGTTTTGATTCATCATCTAAGATTCCTTCAGAAATAAAAACAGCGATGAAAAATGATGCCACAGCATCATTTGAAAGCTATTATAATAATCAGGTAAGACATGCTCCTTCTGCTTATAACTATTCTCTTTCTAAGATGTATTTTGCTAAAGATCAGATTTCTAAGGATGATAAGGCTATTATCGTCTTTAAGATAGAACATTCCTATACCTCATTCTATTTTATTCCTCGTAAAGAGACTTATTATCTTTACACATATGCGAGTCATATTAAATCAGATTATCTTAAAAAGAAGCCTTCTTTTGTAGTGTCTTCTACTAAATTACAAACTCAATTATTCTATCAGGATGATATTAAATCACTTGTACAGAATGAATTTAGAAACTACAGTCTAGAAGAATTCTCATAGAATATTTATAAAAGCATTTTTATTATTTGAAAAAGTGATAGAATAGTAATGAAAGAAGGGGTCATATGCATAATTATGATTTTGATCTTATTGTTTCTAATTTACTTGATCTAAGTGAAAATGTAGAAGATGAAACATTAAGAAAGCAGTTGAAGAAGAATATTATTAAATTGATAAATCTAGCTGATGATGAAATCAGTCAAACGCACCTTGATCACTTTTTTGAGTTATATGGTCATATAGAAAAGGTAGAAAATGAACATGTTTCATTGTCATTAGATATCAAGGATCATAATATTCCACAAGAAGAGCTAAGAGATTGGCTATTGCGACTGGAGTAGATGAATATGTCTGTTCTGAATGTATGATGAAGTTTTTCTAAATCGCTAACCTACATATCTTTATCTCATCAGAAATTGACATTCTCATAGATTAGACATAGCACTGTTAGGTGCTATGTCTTTTTGTTTATCACATATTTTTTGATAATCACAAGATAATTATGCCATGAAGTATTTATATACTGTAGTTGTAGTAAAGATAAAGCTACAACTTATTCATAATTTCCCTTCATACATAATTATCCCGAAACAGAAAACAGGTGAGGAAGACCAATCCCACCTGTTTTTTGTAGTTCTGGGTATCACATATTTTTTGATAATCACAAGATAATTATGCCATGAAGTATTTATATACTGTAGTTGTAGTAAAGATAAAAGCTACAACTTATTCATAATTTCCCTTCATACATAATTATCCCAAAAGCAGAAAACAGGTGAGGAAGACCAATCCCACCTGTTTTTTGTAGTTCTGGGTATCACATATTTTTTGATAATCACAAGATAATTATGCCATGAAGTATTT
>NZ_JAGBIX010000030.1:0-21767 GCF_017934775.1 Kandleria sp.
CCATGGAATAATTTCTCATAAGATTTCCATAATGCAGTTGCAATCTTTTGTGCAGTAAACGAATCAATATTATCTTTAAAATGTCTTTGCATTTGCTTTACATCTTTGTGAAATGAATATTCTGACATGTTATATTGCTTTAGCATATCGTTTATCTGTTTCCAGATTTCTTTATCTGACTTTTCACTCTCAGACAATGAAGATAGAAGAGTGCGATATCTCTTGGTTTTAATCATTTCCTTATAACGCTTCTGTGTTACATTAACTAAAGAATTATAGATTTTTCTTCCAGTCTCAAAACGCTTATTTAAAATATCTTCTTGATATTTTTCCGTTTTTAATGGAAATTCAACAATAAAGCTTGACATAATATTCACCTCACTTTCTGATATAATATTCTCTTTTTTATTTTATGCTATCCATCCCACACCTAAAGGAGTGGGCTTTTCGCACAGTCTTTTATAAAGGAATTCTAATGCGACAAGTGTCGCTAATATTTTTATGACAATTGACATAATAACCTCTCTTTTCTATGAATAAATTATATAACAGGAAAAAAGAGATAATCAAAAATCAGGTCTTTCAAATAAGGAAAACCAGATATTTCATGACAGATCAATTCTTTTATTGTTTACACAAAAATTCTTAAAAAACCCTTCTGTACCAATATCTACAAAGAAACCAATATCACCTGTTGCCTCTTTTCCATGGAACATGTCGTTTACTTCTAATGTCGGTGTGTCTTCATTGTTAAGATAAAACGAAGCATGTGCTCCCTTTATTACTGCTTTAAGATGGACCCACTGATCCAGTTCACTATGAATAGGTGCTTCATATTTCGTAATATTGTTTTCTCTAAAATAAGCAAAGGTATACTTAGGATAAGAGAAATACTGACATCCATGTGCAATTCTTACATGATCATCTGTCATATTGACACTATTGGTTGGTCGAATATAGAAGGATTCAAATTGTGTATCATCTTCATTGATTCTAAATGCGATTCCGATAAATCCTCTTGCAAAATCTGGGGCATCTGGCAATAGTCTGCTTAACATATCGACTTCAATAACTCCATCATGGAAATGTAGATCACATACTCTAGCATAAGTATTTTCATCATACTCATTGATTTTTTCTGATTTTACTACTCTGATGATATTATCCTCGCGTGATATATCAGTATGTACTGCTTTTAATGTGTTCACGTTATCACTCCTTTTTATCATTATAGCATCTTCTAAAGGAGTTCTTTTACCATTGAAGAAATAATAGAAAAATCATCATCCGTTGGTGTCCACAATGAACGTACATATTCATCAATAACCACAAAGCCAGCTTCCTGGAGCTTTGCTTGTAAAATCTTGATTGATTCCCCACTCCATCCATAACATCCAAAAGCAGCAGCTTTCTTCTTCTTGAATTTAAGCTGTCTTAAGAATTCCAGCCATCCTGAAACACTTGATAAAATAGAATTGCTGACGGTTGGAGAACCTACTGCAATCGCTTTTGACTTGAAGACTTCGGTCATGATTTCATTTTTATCAGCCTTGGCAATATTGAATACTTTTACAACAGTATCAGGACTTTGTTGATGAATCTCTTCTGCAATCTTATGTGCAATCTTGGCCGTACCTTCCCACATCGTATCATAAGCGATGGTTATTTGATTTTCTTGATAGGCTTCTGCCCATAAAGCGTATTTCTCAATAATTTGTGTTGGATTCTCTTTCCAGATAGCACCATGTGATGGGGCTATCATATCAATGGGTAAATGGAGTTCCATAATTTCTGAAAGTTTCTTTGATAATATTGGGGCAAAGGGATTTAAGATGTTTGCAAAATATTTCATGGCTTCTTTTTGGAGAAGACATTGGTCGGCTTTATCATTAAATAGTTCTTCAACCGCATAATGTTGTCCGAAGGCATCATTAGAAAACAGAATATTATCCTGTGTTAAATAGGTAGCCATGGAATCAGGCCAGTGCAGCATGCGCATTTCTACAAAGATCAGCTTTTTCCCATTGCCAATATCAATGCTGTCACCTGTCTTTACAATATGAAAATCCCATCCTCTTTTGCCATACTGTCCTTCAAGACTTTTAACTGCATTGCTTGTACAGTAGATTGGTGTATTGGGAATTTCTTCCATCAAGGCAGTAAGTGAACCAGAGTGATCACATTCTCCATGATTAATGACAATAAAATCAATGGTATGAAGGTCTATTTCTTTTTTAAGATTATCTACAAAATCAAAGCGATGAGGTGTCCAGACAGTATCAATCAATATAGTTTTTTCTTCTTCTATTAGATAAGCATTCTGACTTGAACCATTCATGATAGAATAGTCATCTCCATGAAAGCTTTCTAGTTCCCAATCAATACATCCTACCCAGCTGACATTTTCTTTAACGTATTTTCTCATAGTTTTATCCTCTATAATGTTAATAATAAGGCCATCTTAAATGGAGAAACAGCCTTCACATAGTGCTTTCCACCAGCTTCAAACTTAAAGTTTTCTCCAGCCTTTATCGTATGCTCTTTTCCTTCATAACCAATAATACCTTCACCTTCTAATCCAAAAATCAAGGCTTCACCCGGTGCAGCATGTTCACTTAAGCCTGTGCCTTCATCAAAAGACATGATCACAAACTTCATCTTTTCATTGTGAACCACATCCATATTGATAATCTTTCCTTCCTGATAAGGCAATAGCTCCGCTAACTTAAATACTTCTCCTACTTTAATGGCATCATTCATTTGATCATTCCTCCTTATTGTTAATTCTGTATATATAACTGACATATCAGTTCTGATTCCCACTGGTTCATCAACTGGTGTAACAATCGCTTCACCAACTCTTAATGTATGACAATCCTTATCACCATAGACTTCACATTGTCCTGAAGCGACAATCATGAATTTGTAATAAGGATGAATTTCTTTACTTATATCGGTCTTTTTCGCAAGTGAATAATAGGTAATCGTATTCTCTTCATGATACACTTCTTTAGATATCGTGCATCCATTAATCACTTCATTATCTTTAGCTATGGAGAATACTTCTCCACTTTTTTCATTCATATATTTTCCTCCTTTTTTTAAGAATAAAGGATTTACTTGTAAAAAGCTGTATCTGTAGATACAGCTTTTGTATTATAATGAAAAAAAGGAGAAAAACATGATGTATCCAATACTTTCACACTGTATTTTATTTAAAGATGTTCCACTTGTAGAACTAGAAGAACGACTTGAAGAGATCCCCCACCATCTTCAACAATATAAGAAAAATGAAACAATCCTCTATTCATTAGAAGACGCCAATCGTATTGGCATTCTTTTATCAGGAAGAGTCCAATCACAAAAGACCTTTCCTAATGGAAGTCAGATCAATGTCACTGTTCGTCATCCTGGTGAGATGATTGGCCATGGAGCAGCTTTTTCTTATTCTCGTAAGTATCCTTGTGATGTAATAGCACTTGAAGAGTGTTCTATAATGATCTTTAAAAGAGAAGATATGTTATTGCTTATGCAAAAAGATATTCGTATCTTAGAAAATTTCACGAAAGAATTAGCTTCTTCTACTTTCATGCTTCAACAACGACTTGAATTACTTTCCTATAATGGCATTGCACAAAAGGCTGCTTTTTACTTGCTTACAAAGCAAAGGGAACTAAATATCAATAAGATTACTATTCCTTCTATGACAAAGTGGGCTATGATTCTTAATGTTTCTAGACCTTCTCTTCATCGAGAAATAAAACGCTTAGAGAATGAGCATCTTATTAGATCTCATGATCATGTGATTGACATTCTTGATAAAGAGGGATTACAGGATATACTTTCAAAATAAAAACGCCTCATTGAGGCGTTATTTTAATCCACTATTCTGGAACTTACGAATTTCTTCAAGATACTTTTTCCCTAAAGGACTGATTTCTATACCTTTACGGACAATATAGACAATCGACATCAGTTCTTTTGAATCCAGCTTCACGGCACAATAGTTAGAGCCATTCAGTGTTTCACATAGAATACCTGAGCATAATGTATAGCCATTAAGTCCTACCATAAGATTCAGCATGGTTGCACGATCACTCACTCTTATGAGCTGTTTATAGTCATAGGTGCTGAGTACTTCTTCAGCGAAATAGAAGCTGTTGTAGCTTCCTTGATCAAAAGCAAGACATGGGTATTCTTCTAGTTCTTCTAATGTAATGACCTTCTTTTTAAGTTCTTCTTCACTTAAATCTTTAACAAGAGGATGTTCCTTATACATGTAGACATAGATTCCACATTTTAATAGTTCCTTATACTCAATACCCTTTTCTAAAAAGATTTTAGTGAGTACTTGTCTATTGAATTCATTAAGATAAAGAATACCAATTTCACTACGTAAACTCGCAACATCTTCAATGACTTCATATGTCTGTGTTTCATGGATCGCAAATTCATATTCAGACATGCCAAACTGCTTTACCATTTCTACGAAAGCTTTGACTGCAAAAGCATAATGCTGAAGTGAAATGCCAATCTTTTTCTTTACATGTTCATTATCTACATAGCGTATTTCTATAAGCTGAAACTGTTCAACAACCTGTCTGGCGTATCCAATAAACTCCTTGCCTTCTGGTGTAACAGAGATCCCTCTGTTAGAACGTATAAACAGCTTGATGCCAATTTCTTTTTCAAGTTCCTTAATAGAAGCAGAGAGGCTTGGCTGTGATATAAAGAGGGTACGCGCAGCTTCTCCCATGGAATTAGAATTTGCGACAACAATCGCGTACCTTAATTGTGTTATTGTCATACTTTAGCCTCCCTGTCTATGTTATTCTTCTACTTTTTTAACAATAAGTTCATACGTTCCATCTTCATTATCTATAAGTCTTAAGATCTGATGACCTTCATCTTTAACACTTCGAGGTACATTTAAAACGGGTTCTCCATCGTTAAGATGAACAGCTAAGATCTGACCATCATCTAATTCTTCTAAAGCCACTTTTGTTTTTACAAATGTGACAGGACATACGACATCAGTAATATCTACTGTATCATCTATTTCTATTCCTTGTATAGTTGCCATACTGTATCCTCCTTATGAATTGTATGCTTCTAACACTTTTTCTTCAAGTTTATCTAAACCAATACGGTCAATAGTGAATTTGAATCGTTCACTTGGTTTAGCATTTTCTTCAAAGAATGCGATAGTTGCATCACATACTTTAATGAGTTTATCATGATCTTCAATAAAAGGAATAATTGGTTTCCCTTTATTGATATGATTACCAAACAATCCACCAAAGCTTACAATATATCCTTCTGTTGTATCATAAGCATTCGTTGGACAGCTAAAGGCACATCGTCCACAGAAATTACATTTCTCACGATTGATATGAATACCTTCTTCATCTAATACAATAGCATTTTGACGGCAAGCTTTTACACATAGACCACAGCGAATACATTTATCTTCAACCCAATCTACCTTAAGACCGCCTTTAATACCAAGATCATTTTCTTCTGCCTTAAGACAGTTATTCTGACATCCAGTTACACCAAACTTGAACTTATGAGGAAGTTCACGACCGAAATATCTATCAGATATTTCTTCAGCCAAGCCTTCTGTATCAATACACCCATTAGGACAGACTTTTGAACCCTGACAGGCAGTAACTGTACGTACTCGTGGACCACATGTTCCTGGGAAGACATTGCCATCAGCAAGGGCCTTCTTGACTTCTTCTACTTGTTCAAGCTTAATAAAAGGAATCTCAATCCCCTGTCTTGAAGTAAGATGCACATAATCCTGTCCATATTCTTTAGCAACTTCTGCCACTTTGGCAAGCTGCTGTGCTGTTAATTGTCCACCTACTACCTTAATACGCAAAGAGAAGCAGTTTTTTTGTTTTTGGCGCATGAAGCCACCTTTTTTTAATGTTCCATAATCTACTGCCATAATTAGTCCTCCTTTATTTCAAGTTCTTCTTTGATAGAGTTTCCCTCTTCTACATGAAAAGCATTCAATACGGGATGATCTTCATCCATTAAAGATAAAATAAGATAACTTGCATGTTTATCCACTGCTAAACGAATATCCTCATCTGAAGATCTTGAAGGTGATTCAGGATGAGAATGCCAATTGCCAAGTGGCTGTAAACCATTAGCACGCATATCCTTGATAGAAGCAAGATGTTCTCTTGGATCAATGGTAAAATGTTCATTGGAATGATCAATGTTTGTTAAAAGGTAAACCTTCTTGATTTCTCTTTCATCTTCATGATCAATTCCAGCAATCAGACCACAAGCTTCATTAGGAAGCTCTTTTTTAGCATAATCTATAATGCTTTCATAATCTTCTTTGCGAATTGTAACTTTCATCATAATCCTCCCTTACTTCTTAAATTCACAGGCTGCTTGGGCATAATCAATTAATTTCGTAATAGTAGGATCTTTTGAGCAGACTGCACAGCCACATCCTCTTGGTGGAAGCTTAATTTTATGGAATTCCATTTTTAATGCATCATATGTCAGCAATTGTCCAACTAAAAGTTCTCCTACTCCAGTTATATATTTGATGGCCTCCATAGCCTGTAAAGAACCAATGACGCCACCCATTGCCCCAATGACACCAGCCTGCTTACATGTAGGAACTGCATCAGGTGGTGGTGGACTCTTAAAGACACATCGATAACAGGGACCTTCTCCTGGTACAACCGTCATCAATTGTCCTTTAAAACGAATGATACCAGCATGCGAGAATGGTTTTTTAGCCATTACACAGGCATCATTAATTAAAAACTTAGCTGGAAAATTATCTGTTCCATCAATGATAAAATCATAATCCTTAATCAATTCCATAATATTATAGCTTGACACATAATCCTTATATGTCACCACTTCTACATCTGGATTGATTGCCTTCATTGTTTCAGCAGCCGATTCTACTTTTGGTTTGCCAATATCATCAGTTGTATGAATGACCTGTCTTTGTAGATTGGATAAATCTACATTGTCTGCATCCACAATACCAATTTTTCCAACACCTGCAGCCGCAAGATATAAAGCTGCTGGTGCTCCAAGTCCACCTGCACCAATAATGAGTACACTGGAATTTAATAATTTCTTTTGTCCTTTAACACCGATCTCTTTTAAGATGATGTGTCTTGAATAACGTTCAAGCTGTTCATTACTAAAAGCCATATTATTCCCCCTTCTTGTTTACCATGGTTAAGCTCTTCCGCCACCCATGAAATATAAAAATTCGACTTCATCACCTTCATTAAGTGTCTTTGTATCAAACTCTGAACTTTGTGCAAATTCTTCATTGATAGACACACTTACATATTCTGGTGTTTCAACATTTTCTTCCTTGATTAATTCCGCAATTGTAATACCTTCTTTTACTTCTTTACTAACACCTGCTACAGTTATTTTCATTTTATTGTCCTCTCTTATTCATTATTTATAGCTTGAAGAAAGTCTTCGATTAAATCTTCACTATCTTCAATACCTACACTTACACGAATCGTATCTTCATAGACTCCTGCTTTTTCTTGTTCTTCTTTTGTACAATGCACATATATTGTCGAAGCAGGATGAATCGCCAATGTTCTAATATCACCAATATTGCTGGCAATGATGGCACATTTCAATTTATTAAGCACTTCGTAGGCCTTCTCTTTTGAGCCAGCACGAAATGTCAGAATGCCACCGCCATATCCCTTCAGCTCACTTTTACACAATGCATTACAGGGATGATCTTCCAGACCTAGATATCTTACCGATACACCGTTCTCTTTTAATGCATGCGCAAGCTTATTTGCATTATCACAAATTCGCTCCATGCGGAGCCCTAATGTCTCAATACCGATGGTATTGAGATACGCATTAAAGGGCGCAGCACAACTGCCGATGTTTTCCCAGACATCATTTCTAAGTCTGATAAGAAAAGCCATCTTTCCATATTGGCTATATTCTTTTAAAGCGGTATGTTTTGAAAAATCCCATGGGAACTTTCCGCCATCTATGATGACACCACCAAGAGAGTTTCCTCCCCCATTGATATATTTTGATGTGGAATGGACCACAATATCAGCACCCAATTTTAATGGCTGTGCAATATAGGGTGTCGCTGTTGTACTATCAATCATCAGTGGAATGCCATGCTGATGGGCTAAGGATGATACCTTCTCAACATCAATCACTTCAAGGGATGGATTGCTGATAAGTTCTCCAAAGATTACTTTGGTATGCTCATTGATGACTGGTTCAATCTCCTCAGGTATCAAATGTTTTACAAAGTGTGTCTTGATTCCAAACTTCTCTAAATCATGAAATAGACTCACTGTTCCACCATAAAGATTGCTTGCGGTAATGATCTCATCTCCTGCACAAAGAAGATTCAATAATGCACTAGATAGTGCCGCCATCCCAGAACTACAGGCGACACAGCCATTGCCGCCTTCTAGTTCATTAATTCTTCTTTCAAATGCCGCAATGGTTGGGTTGCCTATACGAGAATAGGCATACCCCATTGCTTTATGGGCAAATACTTTCTCCTGCTGTTCAGGAGAATCGAAGGCAAAGGCTGTGACCTGTGCAATCTGTGGCAACAGTGAATGATCTGGATAAGAGCCAACAGCTTTTCCATGTAATAGTAATGTATTAAATTTCATTGATTGCCTCCTTAGATCACAAAGAAGTCGTATTCTTCATTGTATAAGTAAGATTCTAGATCTTCATTGTTTATGTTTTTGCCTTTGAGTTTCTCATTTTCAAGAAGATAGGCTTTATCCTCATCAAAAGCAAAGAGACGATAAATGAGCACTCTCATCTTCTCTCCTACCTTCACTTCTCGACGTTCTAATGAACGTACGGCGGTAATCATGACACCATGAAGATCAATCGTCAGCTCTAGACTGTTTCCTCTAAAGAGGATATCGATGACTTCTCCTTCTTCAGAGACATCAATGTAGTTATTGAAATTCTGGTTATCAGTCTTAAATGCTTCAACGAATTCAGGTCGAATGACTGCTCTTTGATATGGTCCTTCTTCAAATCCATGGAATCTATGATAGTTTTCAATCACTGTTGATTGGCCAATGAACTCTGTCACAAATGGGGTCTGTGGATTCTTGTAGATATCAATTGGTGAGCCAATCTGTTCAATGCGTCCTTTGCTTGTCACAATGATCTGATCTGCTACTTCTACAGCTTCATTTTGATCATGGGTTACAAAGATACTTGTAATGCCGACCTTGTAGATCATCTTTCTAAGCCAGCTTCTTAATTCCTGTCTGACCTTGGCATCAATAGCCGCAAATGGTTCATCAAGTAACAAAAGACTTGGTTTTGGGGCAAGCGCTCTAGCGAAAGCGACTCTTTGTCTTTGTCCACCTGACAATTGACTAGGATATCTTTTTTCTAGTCCTTTTAAGCCAGTTAATTCTAATAGTTCTTCTACTCTTTCTTTAATCTTTGCTTTTGGTACCTTTTGTAGTTCTAGTCCAAAGGCAATGTTGTCATAGACACTCATATGACGGAATAAAGCATAATTCTGAAATACGAATCCGATTCCTCTTTTAGAGGGATCAATATCATTTACACGTTTACCATCAATGATAATATCGCCAGTATCCGGTGTTTCAAGACCAGCAATCATTCTTAGAAGCGTTGTCTTGCCACTTCCACTTGGTCCAAGAAGAGCAACGAGGCTCCCTTTTTCAATACCAAAATTTGCATCTTTCATGGCCTGATACTCACCATATTTTTTATTGATATTTTTTAGTTCTACATACATAACAACACCTGCTTTCTAAGCTAATCTTCCTGTTTTTTCACTTTTTCGTTATGTTCAAAATAGTTTCTTAAGATCAAGACCACAATAGCGATAATGACTAACAATGATGAAACAGAGAACGCTGCCACGATGGAATCTGATGCCCCTGATAAATACAGGGCATCAATTTCTAATGGCAAAGTAAATGTCTTACCTCTTGTCTTTGATAATGCAGCAACAGCACCAAATTCACCTAATGCACGAGCTGTACATAGAATGATGCCATAGATGGTTGCCCATTTAATATGTGGGAAGGTAATCTTACGAAAGATCTTGAATCCCCCTGCTCCCATCAGTGCTGCCGCTTCTTCTTCATCTCTACCCTGTGTGTTCAGTACAGGAATGATTTCTCTTGAAATAAAAGGAAAAGTTACGAAAATGGTTGCGAGAACAACACCCGGAATGGCAAAGACGATCTGTATATCTAATCCAAATGTACGATTGATCGATTGAATAATGGGATTCGCCCATCCTAAACGTCCAAATGTCATGATATAGGATAATCCTGCAATAACTGGAGAGATGGAAAATGGAATATCAATCAAAGATGCAAGAACCTGTTTTCCTTTAAAATCAAACTTGGTAAGCAGCCATCCTGCTACCAATCCAAAGAATGTATTGACTAGTACCGCGATAATAGTCGCCAACAGTGTCACTGTTAATGCAGAAAGAACATATGGTGTTGTGAGACTGCTGAAATAAAATGAAAAACCTTTTTTTAAAGAGTTGATAATAACTGAAACTAAAGGAAAGACAAGCATCAATAATACAAATAAGACACTGATGACAATAAGTGTGATTTCTGTTTTTCCTCTTTTATGTTTTTCCATATTCTCATCTCCTTAACTATTTCTTCTTGATTGACGAAGCTGAATAATATTAATGATTAACAGTAATAAAAATGAAATGATCAGCATGACTAAGGCAATAGCTGTTGCACCACTATAATCCAAACGTTCTAGTTTTTGCATGATAATATATGATAAGACCTGTGTATGATCTCTAGCACTATTTCCTGAAATATAGATAACACTGCCATATTCTCCAATGCCTCTTGCAAATGCGAGAGAAAATCCGGTAATAATGGCAGGTTTTATTTCTGGAAAAATGACTTTAAAAAAAGTACGTCGTGCATCAGCGCCAAGCATGAAGGCTGCTTCTTCATACTGTGCATCAAACTTTTCTAGCACTGGCTGGATGGCTCTTACGACAAAGGGAATACCAATGAAGATAAGAGCCACAATTAAGCCAATGTGCGTATAGGATACCTTGATTCCAATTCTTGAAAGAGGTCCTCCTATTTCACCTGTTGTAGAATACATCTTTGATAATGTGATCCCGGCAACAGCAGTTGGCAATGTGAAAGGAATTTCTATGAGTCCATCGATAAATCGTTTTCCAAAGAAGTCATAACGTACCAGAACCCAGGCGAGTATTGTTCCAAATATCACATTAAACAGAGCTGCAATAAAGGCACATGACAAGCTTGTCGCAAATGCCCAAAGAACACTTTTATCAGTGATGATGCTGATAAATTCAGCAGGTTTTAAATGAAATGAATAGCCTAATATAGAAGCAAGAGGAATCAATACAATGATGGAAAGCATTGTAACTGTAATACCTAAAGATAATCCAAACCCCGGAATCACATTCTTGCTTTTTGTTTTCTTTTTAATCCTCATAGCCTCACATCCTTTTTAATGATGATAAATCTGATCAAAAATTGCGCCATCCTGGAAATAAGTCTTATAAGCTTTATCCCATCCTCCAAAATCTTTAATAGTGCAAAGCTTTACATTTAAATCAAATGTCTTGCCATATTTTTTAAGTACTTCTTTATTGGAAGGACGATATCCATTTTTCGCAATAATTTCCTGTGCTTTAGTTGAATATAAATATTTAAGATAATCTTTAGCAACCTTCTGTGTACCATTCTTATTGGCATTTTCATCTACGATAGCTACACTTGGCTGCGCTAAAATACTAATGCTTGGTGTAACAAGTTCATATTTTCCTGGATATTCTTTTAATGTTGCAAGAGCTTCATTTTCCCATGCAATCAAGACATCTCCCTGACCGTTTTCTACAAATGTTGTTGTGGCACCACGAGCACCTGAATCCATTACTTTTACATTGCTGTAAAGTTTCTTTACAAACTCCTTGCTCTTTGCTTCATCATTGCCATATTTCACTTTAGAATACTGCCAAGCAGCAAGGAAATTCCACATTGCTCCACCTGAGCTCTTTGGATCTGGATTGATGATATCGACATTAGGTTTAATTAAATCATCCCAATCCTTGATATTCTTCTTATTGCCCTTTCTTACCAAGAATACAATTGTAGAAGTATAAGGTGATGAATCTAAATCAAATTCATGTTGCCATCCTGAATCAATCATTCCTGCATCTTGAATTAATGTAATATCATGTTCCAATGCTAATGTCACCACATCAGCGTCAGCCCCTTCAACCACTGATCTTGCCTGCTTTCCAGAACCACCATGTGATTGAACAATATCAACTGTTTTTCCTGTTTTCTTCTTGTAATAATCCTTAAATTCCTTGTTATAAGCAGCATATAGCTCTCTTGTTGGATCATATGACACATTCGTAAGTGTCACCTTGTTTCCACTCTGTGATGACTTGCTTGAGCATGCGCTAAGCGCTAATGTCAATACGAGCAATCCTGCAAATACTTTAAATACTTTCTTCATAATTTTCCCCCCTTGTTTTTTCCTAAATATATTCACCATTTAAAATGTCTACTGAGACATCCGATAGTGCTAAGATTTTTTTCGCAATCTTCTTAATATCTTTATCTGGTTCTATTTCATGATAGATATTTGAAGAGAACTGTGTTCTTATTTTTGATACATCCACATCTTCTTTAACAAGAAGTACGACGAGTCCTGCATGATGAAGATGCTTAAGGACCTCATATACTGGTTCATCTATATCAGGATGATATAAATAAGTATGTCTTCCATTATGAACAAGTGAAGCTTCTATTTGTCTTACATCTTCAAGAGTAAAGTCTTTTGTTAATGGGAGTTCAACAACAATAGCTCTTTGTCCATTGATTAATGCACGTGTATCTCTGTTGATTCTTTCTATCTGATGATCATCTTCATAGACTTCATTGACAACACCACAAGCTGAAGTCATGTTTGTAACACGATCAATGACAATCAGTTCTCCTAATGTACGATGTTTTTTAAATTCATCAATCACAATGCGATCAGAAAGAACGAATCGACATAGGGCAATTTCATTTTTACTTAAATGATCGGCCTTCTTCTTTTCTCCTGTATTGACATCAATCTGATGAATAATGTCAGTTATGATACCAGGAATCATTTTTGTACCAATCTTTACATAGAAATTCTTTCCAGTAACGAGCTTATTATCATCCATCCACAGTATTTCTGCTGTAAATGTAGAGGCAACTTTTAACCCTTCAGCATCGACTATGACATTTCCTCTTGAAACATCTACTTCTCGATCAAGCTGAATGGTTGCCGGCTGTCCTGTAAAGACATGATCAACTTTCTTATCGCCAACATGAATGGATTTAATGTTGGCTTTTTCACCACTTGGCAATAAAGTGACTTCCTGACCTGAAGAAATCTCTCCTGATTCTACTTGTCCTTGAAAACCGCGGAAGGTATGATCAGGTCGACAGACTCTTTGTACTGGCAGATAGAAACCTTGTTCTTCTCTTCCTTCATCGACATCTACGTCTTCTAGATAACTAAGTAATGAAGGTCCCTGATACCATGGTGTATTGTCACTGTGGGTTGTAATATTATCTCCCACTGTAGCTGATACAGGAATAAGATGTGTATTAGTCAACTGGAGTTCTGCAGATAAATCATCAATATCTTTCTTGATTTCTTCAAAACGTTCTTGACTGTAATCTACAAGGTCCATCTTGTTAATCGCAAAGACAAAATGATGAATACCCATCAAGGCACAAATTCTCGCATGACGTCTTGTCTGTACAAGCACCCCTTGTGTTGCATCTAACAAAATAACTGCAAGATCCGCAAATGAAGCACCAACCGCCATGTTACGGGTATATTCTTCATGGCCAGGCGTATCGGCTACAATGAAACTTCTATGATCTGTTGTAAAATAGCGATAAGCGACATCGATAGTAATGCCCTGTTCTCTTTCAGCAATCAGTCCATCAAGAAGAAGTGAATAATCGATATCTCCTCCAGCACTTCCTACTGCTGAATCAAGCAATAATGCTTTTTCCTGATCGGCATAAAGCAATTTGGAATCGTATAAGATATGTCCTATGAGAGTAGATTTTCCATCATCCACACTTCCACAGGTAATAAATTTTAATAATCCTTTCATCATCTAACCCCCTAGCATTCTTTAGAAATACCCTTCTTTTTTACGTCTTTCCATGCTTCCTGCTTCTTCATGGTCAATAACACGTGTTGTACGTTCTGATTCAACAGCACTTAATGTTTCATCGATGATTTCATCTAATGTATCAGCATCTGAGTAAACGCCACCTGTTAATGGGTAACATCCCAATGTACGGAAACGTACTTTTTTCATTTTGACTTCTTCACCTTCACGTAGTTTTAAACGATCATCATCAACCATGATGATATTGCCATCACGCTCAATGACAGGGCGTTCTTTCGCAAAATAGAGAGAGACAATATCGATGTTTTCTCGCTTAATATATTGCCAGATATCTTTTTCTGTCCAATTGGAAAGCGGGAAGACACGAATGCTTTCTCCTTTATGAATCTTGGTATTATAAAGCTTCCACATCTCTGGTCTTTGATTCTTAGGATCCCATGCCTGTTCACGATTTCTAAATGAGAAAATACGTTCCTTGGCACGTGATTTTTCTTCATCACGTCTACCTCCACCAAAAGCAGCGGTAAACTGATATTTAGTAAGTGCCTGCTTTAATGCCTGAGTCTTCATGATGTCAGTATAAGCAGACCCATGATCGATTGGATTGATTCCTTGTCTTACGCCTTCCTCATTTGTATAGACAAGCATTTCAATTCCCTTTTCTTTAGCAATACGATCACGGAATTCAATCATTTCATGGAACTTCCATGTTGTATCGACATGAAGAAATGGAAATGGTGGTTTTTCTGGATAGAACGCCTTCATCGCAAGATGAAGCATGACAGAACTGTCTTTCCCGATAGAATAAAGCATGACAGGCTTTTCACACTCTGCTGCAACTTCCCTGATAATATAAATGGCTTCTGCCTCTAATTGATCTAGATGAGATAGATTACTCATATAGTCATCCTCCTTTAGTATTTATTTGATTGTGTCTTATCAATAACAATCTGTCTTTGTTCATCTTGTGATGTCACACTCCATGTGACAATATTATTTTTTTCATGATAGGATAAGGTACTTCCTTTTCCTCCAATATCTTCTCCTAAGAAAAATCCAATTGCTTTAACATGGCATTCTTTAAGACATGATGTACATCCCCAACAATCTAATGGTGATCTGATTGTTGCTTTACCGTTTTCATCAATCTTAATAAGGTTTCCCGGACAGACTTCTACGCATCTTTTACATCCTACACATTTGTTTTTATTGATCTTGATACTCATTTCTATCCCCTCTCCTTAAATTGAAGTGGCTGATCTCCACGTCTGATTAAATCTCTGTAGATAATATTGATATGATCATCTTCCATTCGACTATTGACATATTTTTCAAATCTTACATCTTTGTCTGGATAATCTACATTTTCCGCGAAGGCATGCCATCTTGTTTCTTTTCTTGCTTTTAAATGAGCAATAAGTGCACGGCAGACAATTAATCGTTCTCTTATTTCATAAATATGTAAAAGCTCATACATATCTTTGGCATAGAGATCTTTAAGATGATTCTGGAGCTCTTTGATCTTTATTTCTGCCTTATTTAATGATGATGTATCATAACGATAATCTTGACTGATGCCTCCGGCATATTCATCCATGATCTTCTGCATTGTTTCTTCAAATTGTTCAATATCAGGTGAGTCTTTTTCTAAAAGATATTCTTCATATTGATGAATGATCTCTTCTGCATCAACATCATCTTTAACACTCAGCTTTTCACGATCAGAAAGTACGCTTTCTGCCGCAATTTCTCCTTCAGCTAAAGCACCTGTCACATATTTTTGAGGAGCACCCCCTGCAACATCGCCTGCTGCATAGAGTCCATGAATGGTTGTGCGTCTTCCTTCATCAATCCAATAGCCGCTAGCTGTATGTCCTCCAACGATATAAGGTTCTGTTCCCTCTATTTCAACTGGATACTTTGAAGGCAGTTGTCCTGATTCAATCCACTTCAAGCTTTGACTTGGGGCCATATTTAAATAAGCTTTAAGAAGTTCTTCTTCTTGTTTATTAGTAATATGTCTTGTATCAAGGAAACAAGGACCACGTCCTTCTCTATTTTCCATCACTGTTCCATATACTCTTTCAGAAGTCTTTAGACCATATTTTGATTCATAGATTTCTCCTAAGCTGTTGGTCTGTTTCGCCTTGACACCTTGAGCAATTGTTCCCGTTGGGGCAATAGTATCTTTACAGCGCAATGCGATAAAGCGCATTTCCAAGGTTGTCATCTCCGCCCCAGAAAGAATACCCATCGCATAGCCAGCGCCCGTATTGAATGGAGGATACCACATCTTATGTCTAGAGAAGCCTGGATTATTAGGTCGATAGAGTCCTGCTGCTCCACCAGTGGCGCAGATAACTTGTGGTGCTTTGATAATGTAGGATTCTTCTTCATTAATAGAGAATCCCACTGCACCGATAATTTGTTTTTCACCTTCATCATCAATTAGGTAATCTGTAATATTGACATGGTTTAAAACTTTAATTGATGGATAAGAAGAAACACCTTTGGCAAGAATAGGTTTAATGTTTTCTCCATTGATCTTAATATTACGATCACCACGAGTGACATAGTCACCATTTTCATCTTTAAGAATGACAAGTCCAAGTTTTTCTAATTCAGCAGTGACATGGTTAAGTCTCTTTGACAAAGAGACAAGCAGATCATCTCTTACAATTCCGTCTGCATCCCTTGTCGCATAATCAGCGTAGTCTTCTGGCTTCTTACCTTTGGTAATGTAAGCATTGATCGCATTCACTCCGGCTGCAAGGCATCCGCTTCTTTTTATGTTGGCTTTCTCGACAATCAGAATATTTAGATGGGGATCGTTTTTCGCAAGTGTCATTGCCGCAAAACATCCGGCTGTTCCTCCTCCAATGATAAGAACATCTGTCTTGATAATTTTACTTTTCATACCATCACTCCTTTAACCTATCATTCTACTATGTTAGTAATCTTTATATGAAATCATACCACTTTAATAGAATTTAAAACATTACGAAAAACTTAATGCCAGCCATAGGCAATGCCTATGGCTAAAACAAAAAAACTGAAATAGACAAATCTATTTCAGTTCACTTTTATTTAATCCATCTCGCAACATCAAGCGCATGATAAGTAATAATGATATTAGCTCCTGCTCTCTTCATCGCAATCATATTTTCTAAAACAATTCTTTTTTCATCAATCACGCCCTTTTCAGCAGCTGCTTTAACCATCGCATATTCTCCACTGACATTATATAAGGCAATAGGCTGATTAAAATGAAGAGAAGCTTCCTTCACAACATCAAGATAAGCAAGAGCAGGTTTAACCATCAAGATATCTGCTCCCATTTCTACATCATTTTCCAACTCTCTAAGTCCTTCTTTACCATTTCTAACATCCATCTGATAAGAACGACGATCACCAAAACGCGGTGTAGAATCAGCTGCATCACGGAATGGAGAATAATAACCTGAAGCGTATTTAGCGCTATATCCCATAATTGGTGTATGTACATAACCAGCCTGATCAAGCGCTTCACGAATCGCTCTGACATCACCATCCATCATATCTGAAGGAGCGACCATATCAGCTCCAGCTGCTACTGTTGTAACTGCCATTTTTGCAAGCAAGGGCAATGTTTCATCATTAAGAATATGTTCCTCATGGACCAATCCACAATGACCATGATCAGTATATTCACATAAACAAATATCCGCGATAACCAATAAATGAGGGGCTAATGTCTTGATTTTTCTGATTGCACGCTGAATGATTCCTTCAGGATTATAGGCTTCACTACCCACCGCATCTTTTGTTTGAGGTACACCAAAAAGCAATAACCCCGAAACACCACTTTCTTTTACTTCTTCAATAATCTCATCCAATTGATCCAATGAATAACGATAAACACCTGGCATAGAATCAATGGGTTCCTTGATATTCTCTCCTTCAATGACAAATAACGGATAGATCAGCTCTTTTACACTTAATCTAGTCTCTGCCACCAAATCTCTTAATTGTTCAGTCTGTCTTAATCTACGAAAACGATGCATGTATTTTCCTCCTTATAAATGTGCTGCAATGATTTCAATGAGACCTTCCACTGTTGCCTTATCAGCAAGAAGGTAATTTGTTTTTCCATATTGTCTAAGTGCTTTAGCAGTATAGTCACCAATACATACTGGTATAGCTGTACCTATATGACCACCATGCATAAAGAACGCATGTACACCTTCAGCACTTGCAAAGGTGATAAAGTCATAGTCTTTCTCTTTAAACATAGATAGTGCTTCCTTGTTGCAGAGGGTATCGTAGATAGAAATTTCATCAAAATCTATCCCCTTCTCTTTTAACAAGTCTGAAAGCACATTGTTGCCTCTCTTTGCACGAGGAATCAAGACTCTACTATCATGTAAATGACTCTTGATATCTTCAATAATCTTTTCACCTAAAGCATGAGAATTATATTCATCAGGAACAATATCTGCACGAATATGATAATGATTATAAAGATAATCCGACGTTTCTTTTCCAATAGCCGCAATCCGCACCTGATTTAATATTCTGATATCCTTTTTAGCTTCCAAGATAGCATCAAAGAAAATCTGGATCGCATTCTTTCCAGTAAAGACAATGTGGCTATAATGACTGTAGTCAAGCTGTTTGATTTTTTCTACTTGATCTTTTAAAGGCTCAATCATCATATGAGGTACTCTTGTCACCTGAACTGGATAGATTTTTAATCCCTTAGCCATACGTCGACAAAAATAGTTTGTACCCGTAACTGCAATCTTATGTTTGAACTTTTCATTATGATCTTCATACCAGCTTCTTACATCTCTTAGATCATAAGAAGCTGCACTGCCGACAACGATGATTCCTGGTGAGACAACCTTTTCATCCTGGCTGGCCTTAAATGCGATATCTTCTAATGTCCCACGAAGAACATGTTGCTTTTCTAAGGTGCCATTACAGATAATAGCCACCGGTGTCTCTTTCTTCTTGCCACACTCTATGAGTCTTTTCGCAATGATCTTTAATCCTGATAAGCCCATCAGAAAGACGATTGTTCCATCAAATTGTGCGAGAACATTAAAATCTATTCCTTCAACTGTATGAGCTGCAGTATGACCAGTTACTACCAGGAATGCTCTGCTGCCAATAGGGAAATTCTTTTCCTTGCGATAAGTGACAGGAATACCGGCAGATAATGGAACTGCCGTTGCAGAAGTGACACCGGGAACAAGTTCATAAGGAATACCTGCTCTCGTTAAAGCATCACATTCTTCTGGTCCTCTACCAAAGACAAAAGGATCTCCTCCCTTCAATCTCAGTACCGTCTTTCCTTCTCTTGCTTTTTTTATGATCAGTTCATTGATATCATCCTGTTTCATTGAATGAAGTCCTGCTCTTTTTCCAGCATAAAGAAGTTCACAGTTGGCTTTACATTTTTTAAGAAGAGAATCATCGATAAGACTGTCATAGATGATCACATCACAATTCTCTAAAATCTCTTGTGCCTTAATTGTCATATATTGAGGATTTCCTGGACCTGCTCCTACAATAAAGACAAATGTCTTTAACTTCTTAGAAAGTTCTTTAAGTTTTTCATGAGTATCTTCTTCATGAAGTTCAACCTTGAAAATCTCTGTCTTGCCAAAGAAGGCATACACATTGATTTTATCTTCTTCAACTTGTGCATGTGCACCAACTGCATCCTTGCAGTCTGCATCAAGAGACAACAGCAATGCTCTTTCTATATCAAAGACACGCTGTACTTCTTCATCCTTTAAATCCTGAAGAAGATCATAGGCCTTAGAGTTGACACATGTCTCACAGGCAATAATACCTTGTGCAGCAGCTGGCACAAACTGACTAGCAGAAGGTGTAAGAACAATGAAGTCAGATAAGTCAGCACCTAATCGTTCAATACCTGCAGCTGCTAAAATGATTGCATCATATTCTCCATTTCTAAGTTTATCCAATCTTGTAGGAACGTTCCCCCTCAACATTCTTGTACGACAGTCAGGGACAAAACGACGAATCATTTCTTCTCGTCTTGGACTTGATGTTCCAATAAGTTTTCCTGACAATACTGTTTTCATATTATCAATAGTAAGCTGTTGATCCTTCATGATCACATCTTTTCTTACTAATATAATATCCAAAGGATTGGCACGTGGTGTAATAATTGATAAAGCAAAGTGTTCATCAATATCTGAAGGCACATCTTTACCACTGTGAACAGCTATATCAATATCCCCTGACAAAAGACGATGTTCAATCTCTTCTACAAAGACACCTTTACCACCAATCTCTGCTAAAGCACGATCAGTCACACGATCACCCTTGGTTGATATTTTTACAACTTCTATATCCATATCTGGATATTCCTGTTTAATACGATCAATGATAATATTGGTTTGACGAAGTGCTAGAGCACTTCCTCTTGTACCAATACGAAGTATTTTAGAAGCACTTAATTCTTTTTCCAGTTCATTTTTTAAAGCGGCTGATCTTTGTTTATGATCAGGAATATCCTCTTTCATCTGTTCTCTTAATATTCCTAGATGTTCAGTGATATCACCGATATTATCAGGAAGAAGATCATAAAGCTTTTCTTTAATATACTGTGTCACTGGTGGACAGGTTCCACTTGAAGAAATGCCACAGATGATATCTCCTCTTTTTACTATTGAAGGAAAAATAAATGTACATTCTTCAGGATCATCTACTACATTGACTAGAAGCTTTTCAGCTTTACATAAAGTACTAATACGATGATTGACCACTCTATTGTTTGTGGCTGCTATTACAAGATGATAAACATCGGGTGAAATCATTTCATCATAAAATGATTTCTTATAAAGCGTCAGCTTTTCTTCTTTTTTTCCTAATTCCACTAACTGCTCATTCATAAAGATTGCCACTACATCTATTGAGACATTAAAGGGTAATAGCACCTTGACTTTATGTAAAGCGGTCTTCCCTCCACCAACAATCAATATCTTTTTTTCTTCTTGTAAGTCAATAAAGGCTGGAAAATATGACATAGTACTCCTCCTGATATATTCCTATCAACAACGTAGGTTAATATAGTATTTCTTAATGGACAATTTTAGCATTCAATTTATTTTATGTAAAGAATAATCATAATAATAAATTTCTATATTTGTATTTATGGTTTTTATAAATATGCTTGATTATAGACTTATATTAAAGATTGAGTCTTTAAAAACACAGGTTGTACATCAATAATAAATATCCTCCGGCATAGCCGGAGGTTTTTCAGTTTCGGGCATAGCCCTGCTCCTACTAGCACGGTACGTAAACCGTACTATTACTTCGTACGGCTCCGCCAACTGCCCGAGCATTTATCTTTTCGTTCTTTTATTTACTCTTTTCTTCTCTATTGTGTAGTCCTTGAACGGATCTTCAAAATCCATTGACAGCTGATCATATTCTCTATCTTCCTTCAATTGATTTTGAATATATTCAGCTATTTTCTTTGTATTCTTTCCAACGGTATCAACATAATATCCTCTCGCCCAAA
>NZ_JAGBIX010000031.1:0-23339 GCF_017934775.1 Kandleria sp.
CTCAATTGTTCCGTACCCTTGGTACAACTTTATTGTAGCACTTCTTTTAGCAGAGTCAATAGCTGAGTGCTAATAATGATGAAAAACTATGAAAAAGATATGGTTATGAAAAATGTCATGGTATAATGAATAAAAGAATTCTATTGCTATGATGATGTTTTTTCACATCATAAAAAAGGAGGGTTAGTATGAATATTGCATATTACAAAGAATACAGCCAATGTCTCGAAAGAGATATGGAATTTAAGGTTTATGGTCATGCCGGACGTCCAATTCTTGTTTTTCCATCGCAGGATGGCAGGTTCTATGATTTTGAAGATCAGGGCATGGTTGATACAATTTCATCTTTCATTGAAAATGGCGACTGTCAGTTATTCTGTGTAGATAGTGTCGATCAGGAAGGATGGAGTGAGAGTCATCTTCCATATGAACATCGTACCTATATCATTGAACAGTATTATTTCTATATTGTTAATGAACTTGTACCACGTATTTTTGAAATCAATGCTAATGGTGGTGATTATGCGGATGGTATCTATACAACAGGTGTTTCATTAGGTGCTTCTCACGCAGTTAACTTTATGTTTAGAAATCCTGATGTATTTAAGGGATGCATCGGATTAAGTGGATATTATGATTGTGATATCTTCTTTGGTAATTATTGTGATGATATCTTATATCGTAATAGTCCTATTCGTTATTTAAACGGTATGAATTATGATCATCCATATGTTCAGAAATACCGTGAATGCCGTATTGTACTTTGCTGCGGACAGGGTGCTTGGGAAGATGAGATGGTTAAATCTACCGGACGTATGCAGGAACTGCTTAATGCAAAAGACATTCCTGCCTGGTGTGATTTTTGGGGCTATGACGTAAGTCATGATTGGCCTTGGTGGAGAATTCAATTTCCATATTTTATGGAGCACATTCTATTTGATGATTAAGGGGGATATAATTCAATGAATGTCATATTTATTTCACCACACTTTCCTTACTACTATTACAATTTCTGTGATCGTTTAAAAAGGAGAGGTGTTAATGTATTAGGTATCGGAGATACGCCATATGCTGATATTTCCTTGGATACTAAGAACAGTGTTACAGAGTATTACTATGTTTCATCATTAAAGAACTATGATGATGTCTACAAGGCTGTAGCACACTATATTGCTAAATACGGTCGTATTGACTGGATTGAATCTGAAAATGAGTATTGGCTTAATCTAGAAGCAAAATTGCGTACTGATTATAATGTACCAACTGGTCCTCATATTGAAGATATGGGTAAATTAAGATATAAATCTCATATGAAGACTATCTATAAGAACACCGGTATTCCAGTTGCTAACTATACGATTGTTGAAAGCGAAGAAGAGGGACTTGCATTTGCAAGAGAGAATGGCTATCCGCTTGTTGTTAAACCAGATAATGGCATGGGGGCAAGTGATACACACAAGTTGACTTGTGATGAAGATCTAAAGACATTCATGAAGAATAAACAGGAAGATGTACCTTATATTCTAGAAGTATGCGTACCTGGTCATGTAGAAACATTTGAAGGCATTACTGATTCAAAGATGAATATCCTTATTGCTACATCACATGTGATGGTTAATCAGGTAATGGATAATGTCAACGAGGGTAAAGATACAATCTTCTATTCTCAGCCTATTGAAGGCACTGATATTTATGAAATAGGAAAACGTACAGTAGAAGCATTTGAAGCTAAAGGAAGATTCTTCCACTTTGAATTCATGAGACTTGATGAAGATCATGAACAATTAGGAAAGAAAGGTGATCTTGTAGGACTTGAAGTCAATATGAGAGCACCAGGAGCCTATATTCCAGATATGATGAACTTCTGTTACGATGTTGATGTCTATACAATCTGGGCTGATATGCTGCTGTATGATAAATGCTACTATGATATAGAAAGAAAGTATTACGTAGAGTATGCTGGAAGACGTAAAGAGAAAGCGTATGCTTTAACGACTAAAGAAATATATGATCGACATGGCGATCATATATTACAGGAAGAATATGTTCCTAATGCTTTAGCTGAAGCAATGGGACATCATATCTTCATTTATAGAACTGATACAGTCGAAGAAATGAAGAAGATACGTCATGACATTCTTATGCCTGCTAGTGAACGAGAAGAATTTTTCGCATATGAACAGCTTCTCATTTCTCAAGAAGAAATGAAGAAGGCGCAAGAACAGGCAGAAAATGCAAAAAAAGCGCTAGAAGATGCTAAAAAGAAAGCACGGGAATTAGAAATTGTCATTTAAAAAAACCGACTCAATTGAGTCGGTTTTGATTATAGAAGTGAAACATTGTTTTCTTCACAGATACGCATTGTATCTTCATCCCATAATGAAGCCTGAACTTCACCGATGTGACATTTTCTTAAGAAGAACATACAGATACGGCTCTGTCCGATTCCTCCACCTAGAGATAAAGGAAGAACATTTTCCATGATATGTTTATGGAAAGGTAATTCAAGACGATCTAATGCATCAGCTTTTTCTAACTGTTCTTTTAAGCTCTTAGCATCAACACGAATACCCATAGATGATAATTCTAAGGCATTATCAAGTACACTATTATAGACAAGAATATCACCATTTAATGCCCAATCATCATAGTCAGGAGCACGTCCGTCATGTTTTTCACCTGATTTTAGAACATCACCAATCTGTTCAATGCAGACTGCTTTCTTCTCTTTCGCAATAGCGTTTTCTCTTTCTTTTGGTGTTAGATCAGGATAACGATCTTCAAGTTCCTGAGTTGTAATAAAGTAGATCTGTTCAGGAAGAATTGGTTTACCAAGTTGAGGATAATGTCTGATCATTGTGAATTCAACATCTAATAAAGCTTTATAGATCTTCTTAACAGTTGATTCAAAATACTGTTTAGTACGATCTTCTTTATTGATGACCATTTCCCAGTCCCACTGATCTACATACATTGAATGAATGTTGTCGAGTTCTTCATCTTTTCTGATAGCGTTCATATCAGTGTAAAGACCTGTGTGTGGTTCAAAATTATATCTATGAAGAGCATCTCTTTTCCATTTTGCTAATGAGTGAATGATTTCAATTTCATCATCATTATTTAATTCGTAGGATTTAAATGATACTGGTTTTTCTACACCATTTAAGTTGTCATTAAGACCTGTATTCTTTAATAAGAAGAGTGGGGCAGAAACTCTTGTTAAACGTAACTGTTCTGCAAGTCTTCTTTCAAATGTATCTTTTATCATTTTGACAGCTACTTCGGTTTCGATAAGATCGAGAGGAGAACTGTAATCCTCAGGAATTAAAATTTTACTCATACTTCTATCTCCTTTGCTTTCCTGCATTATAAGATAGTTATTTGATGTAATCAAGAGGATTTTTCTCGACAAATAGCACCAATTATTGAAAAAAGAGGGTTATTTTAATCAAAAAAGTAAATTAGGAGATAAATTTAAAAAGATTGATGGGTACAATTAGAAAATTGATAATTGTGATAGCTATTCTTTTGTATTATCATAAATATAAGATGAATTTTATTGACTTAAATTATCTTATCTAATACAATGACATAAACACAAGGAGGGTGGATTATGGAAAAGCTATATAAAAGTACAAGAGGACATCAGAAACCATTGGATTTCTACACGTCCATTTTACAGGGGATTGCAGACGATGGAGGTTTGCTTGTACCTGACTTTCCATTTGAAAAGAAAGATTTAAATGCACTTCTTTCTTTAAATTATGTAGACCTTGCAACAGAGGTTATTAAGGCATTTGTACCAGAGGATGCCGTTGAAGATATTAGAAAAGCATGCCAGGGTGCTTATGATACAGGATTATTTAAGGAAGGCGTTGTACCAGTTGAAAAAGTTGGCAATACTTTTGTAACAGAGCTATTCCAGGGTCCTACAGCCGCATTTAAGGATTTGGCTTTATCTTTATTGCCTAGATTTATGACATTATCTTTAAAGAAGAAAGGTGAAGAACGTGAGGTAATGATTCTTGCCGCTACTTCTGGTGATACTGGTAAAGCTGCACTTGAAGGATTTAAGGATGTAGAAGGAACTTGCATTAAGGTCTTCTATCCAATTGATGGTGTATCAGCTATTCAGAAGAGACAGATGGTTACTACAACAGGAAAGAATGTAGAAGTCATCGGTATTGAAGGAAACTTCGATGATGCACAGACAGCAGTCAAGAAAGCATTTGCTTCTGAAGAATTAAAGGATCTTTGTGATCAGCACCATGTATTCTTATCAAGTGCCAACTCAATCAATATTGGACGTTTGATTCCACAGATTGTGTATTATTTCCATTCATATAGCGTACTTGTCAATAGAGGAGAAATTAAGCTTGGTGATCAGGTTAACTTCACTGTTCCATCAGGAAACTTTGGTGACTGCTTAGCTGGATGGATTGCTAAAAACATGGGACTTCCAGTTAATAAGTTCATCGTTGCAAGCAATAAGAACAATATCTTAACAGACTTCTTTAAGACAGGTGTTTATGATACACATAGAGAATTCTATAAGACAAATGCCCCAGCAATGGATATTTTAGTATCAAGTAACCTTGAACGTCTTGTATGGTTTATGGTAGATGGAAATAGTGAAAAAGTAGATCAGTTCTATAAATCATTATCTGATGAAGGCGTTTATCGTGTAGATGAAGAAACACTTGCACGCATTCAGAAAGAATTCGTTGCAGGATGTCAGAGTGAAGAACAGGTTCTTGAAAATATCAAGGATTGTTATGATAAGACACATTACTTATTAGATACTCATACAGCAGTGGGTTATGGTGTCTACAATGAATACGTAAAGGAAACTGGAGATAAGACTCCAAATGTTCTTCTTGCAACAGCATCTCCTTATAAGTTCCCTGAATCTGTTTATGAAGCATTGACTGAAAAGAAGACAGATGTATTCACAGCTATCGATGCCTTAAATGAAATGACAGATGTTGAAATTCCTTACCCATTAAAAGGATTAAAGGAACGTGAAACATTACATGAAGGCGTAATCGCGAAAGATCATATTCTTTCTTTTATTGGCGAAAGAATCAAGGAGTTTTAAAATATGTATGTTAAAGTGAAAGTTCCTGCTACAAGTGCCAATCTTGGCCCTGGCTTTGATGTCGCTGGTTTAGCTGTAACACTCTATAACACATTTACCTTTGAACTGACAGATGGGCCATTAGAAATTACTGGCTGTCCAGAACAGTTTGCTAATGAAGATAATCTAACTTACCAGACTTTCAAGAAAGCTGCCAAGCAGGTTGGGTTAGAATATCATAATGTAAAAATCCACACTAAGACTGAAGTACCTTTTACTAGAGGTCTCGGTTCTTCTTCCACTTGTATTGTTGCAGGAATTGTCGGTGCGTATGCATTAATGGATCGTGCTGATGAAAGAAAAGAGATTCTTAATCTTGCAACTGAAATTGAAGGGCATCCTGACAATGTTGCTCCTGCCATCTTTGGGGGCATGACTGTATCAGTTGTAGAAGCAGACTACAACGTTACTACATTATCATTGCCAGTAAAGCACGATTATCGCTTTGTTGCTCTTATCCCACCTTTTACCTTGTCCACTGAGAAAGCTCGTTCAGTTCTTCCTGAACAGCTTGAGAGAAAAGATGCTATTGCCAATGTCTCACACCTTGCATTGATGGTAGCTTCAATCATTAACGGCTATGATCATGGCTTGAAGCTTGGATTTAAGGATCGTTTCCACCAGCCATATCGTGGTCAGCTTATCAATAACTTTTTCCCAATTATGGAATGCCTTGAAAAAGATGAAGGCGTGCTTGGCGCTTATCTTTCAGGAGCAGGCCCAACTATCATGGCTTTAATCAAAGCAGAAGACACTAAGGGCGTTGTAAGAATAAAAGATGAACTTGGTGATCTGATTAAAGGATGGAGAGTTGAAAAACTAGAATTAGACACACGTGGATACACTTGTGATTATTTATAGGAGCAGAAATGTTCCTATTTTTTTTTCTTGTGCTATAATGCAAAAGAAATGGAGGATGATCTTATGTATGAATCAAAACAAATGATTATCATGAGAAGAGATCTCAAGATGAGAAAAGGCAAGATTGCAGCACAGGCGTCACATGCGAGTGTAGAGGCAGTGCTTATGGCCTTAAAAAAAGAAAATAGATTTAATCAGCTTGTCAACGATGATGACTATATGACAATAGAAAGTGAAGATATTACACCACTTACACAATGGTTCAAAAAAGGCGTTGCGAAAGTCTGCGTCTATGTAGATAGTGAAGAAGAACTACTAGCATTGCATCATAAAGCAAAAGAACTAGGTTTTATTTCTTCGTTGATTCAGGATGCAGGATATACTGAGTTCCATGGTGAACCAACATATACATGTATGGCACTTGAACCTTTATATATTGAAGATGCCAACAAGATAACAGGAGATTTACCATTGTATTAGGAGCAGTTATGAAGAATTATCACACACACACTTATCGCTGTAAGCATGCGATTGGCAAAGAAGAAGACTATATCAAGAATGCTATTAAGGCGGGGTATACAGAATTAGGTTTCTCTGATCATGCCCCATGGCATTATGAGTCATCATTTCATCCTACGATGCGTATGGAAGAAGATGAAATCGAAGGATATGTACAAACAATAAGAGCTTTAAAAGAGAAATATGAAGATCAGATTTCTATTAAAATCGGTTTTGAATGTGAATACTTTGAAGATAAGATGGACTGGATGAGAGATATTATCAAGAAATATAGTCTTGATTACCTCATTTTAGGAAACCATTATGATGAAAGCGATGAATATGGCGAATACTACGGTTTTCCAGAAAAAGATCTAGAAACAGTCAAGAAATATGTTTCACAGGTTATCAAAGGAATGGAAACTGGGTTATTTAGCTATATTGCTCATCCTGATGTTATCGCGTATGATCAAAAAGATCCTCGTCATCTTGCTGAGATGGAGAAGATCTGTATAAAGGCAAAAGAACTTGATATCCCACTAGAATTCAATCTGCTTGGATTTAAGACTGGAAGAGATTATCCAAGTGTGCCTTTCTTTGCATTATGTAAGAAACATAATAATCGTATTATCATTGGTACTGATGCACATGAACCATCTGCATTAAGTGACAATAGAACATATGATGAAGCATGTTATGTCATTAATAAATTAGGTCTAGAAAAGACAGAAGAAATCCGTTTTTTGAAATAACGGATTTTTTTCATGTAGAGTTCACATAGTTACTTTATTGTGAAAAGCAAGCGTATTCATGTTATAATCAGTCTAGAGGTGCTAATATGGAATATAATATTGATAAAGAGCCGTTTTTTGAGGATAGTCTTGCAATCGTTAAAGATGTATTTAAAGATCAGCTTTACGATTTAAGTGAACAGGATTTCCGTGAACTAACGATTGAAATAATGGATACGTGTCTATTGGCAGGAGGAGATTACGATAGTGAAAATATTCGCTTCTATGCCAATGAGTATATCAAGAAGAATTTTTACCATCGCTTCAAGAAAGCGAGAGGTGCATTTTAAGGAAGGTTGCTATGCCAGTAAATACGAATGTAATAAAAAAATATATCGAAGATCATGAGAGCTCTTATGAGGGACGCTATAAGTATTTATGCGGCTATCGTACGGGTGAACATGAGTATAAATGTCATTACTACATGTTGGATGCTAACTTCAGAAAGATTGACATTTTCGTAGATATTGCCTGTGAGAAAGAAGTAAAAGCTCATTTTACTGAAAACTTGAATGAACAGGAAAAGCAGCATATTATCAATGATTCATTAAAACATATCTTACATAATGAATCTTATCCTAAATTGTTGCACTACTCACTCTATGAAAACTATATTGATGGAGAACAGTGCTTTGAAGTCTTCATGGCCCCAATTGATTATGTAAATGTCTATGAGTATATGAAATACCATAATGGCATTTCCCAGAAGACAGTGGATGATTTCTATAAGATCTTCATTCCAGCATTAAGAACGCTAAGAGAACGTCGGCGTTATGATGCTTATCTTGAAACAATGAATCTTCTTTTAGAAAATATTCTTTATGAACATGAATGGATTTCACCAGCATCAAAGTATCTGAATACAGAATATCAGTACCATCTTTACTACGTCAGAGAAATTATACGTAAAGTATGTGAACATGTAGGAGAATTCTACAAGTATGCAAAAGAACGTTTCTTGGACATTGTAGAAAAACTTTGTCGTAATGAACGTTTTACATTCTGTATCATGACAGATTTTGGGGCATTGGCTTTATCTGAATCAGTGATGGTCGTCAATGATCTTATTGTTCAGTTAAAGAAGATTTTTGTCCTCTATGATGTAAATGATGATCACAATAAAGATGTAAACCTTGTATTCTCATATTTGTATTACATCTTCAAGAATGATGTAGAAAACTACCACGGTGTTGTAAGAAATGTATTTAGAATCATTATGAACAACATGATGACATTAGCTGATTCTGATTTAGATTTAGCATTAGGAAATGCACTTCTTAAAACAGAAGGGTATGAAGTTTTAATCGATGTGTTCCACACAGACTTTAATACATTTATTTTCACATGTTTCCCTATTTCCTCATTCCCTCAAGAAATGAGACCAAGAGTAAAAGCCGAGCTGATTGGTGCTATCAAGTTCTTTGCGGGACGTATGGAAAATGAGAAATTTAGACAGTCTTCATTTGAACAGATTGTTAATATTAATAGACTACTATTGGATAACTTTGGAGAGTGGTATAGATGAAAAACAAGAAATGGCTAGTTGGCGGTGTCGTTGCTGGAGCATTTGCAAGTGTAGCAGCAATGTATAAGGCAACAAGTGAATTTGCAAAAGATATGCTTTATAGAAATGAAATTGATCGAACTGATCTTGATGTGCTTGATGAAGAAGAAATGCAATTAAAAAATGAAGAAGGCATGGTTCTTTATGGTTATCTTATTAAACATAATCACGCTGATAGAACACTGATTATGTTACATGAAATAAAAGAGAACGCCTCTTCACTTATTGAATGTGCTCAGCATTTCGAAAAAATGCTGCCAGAAACAAATATTGTCTTATTGGATAGTGAAAGTCATGGCATGAGCGATGGCTATCTTAGAAGCTTTGGTGAAAAGGATGCCAAGAATCTGATCTTGTGGAATCGTTTCTTATTAAAGAAATTAGGTTCACAGCAGCACTTTATCCTTTATGGCAAGAACCTTGGTGCTAATGCGATCTTGCGTGCAAGCGCAACTCATGAATTGCAGAATGTTAGTGCCATCGTAAGCGATGGTGCATGTGATAATGTATCTCACTATTTAACTGATCTTCTTTTTAAGAAGTATAAGATCAATAGCAAGTTTGCTGCTCCTATTTTAAGAAGAGTCATCAAGCAGGAATCAGGATTGGATATCAAGCGTCTTGATGCTGTTGAAGATGTAAAGAACAATACTATTCCAACTATCTTTATTCATTCTAAGAATGAAAAGAATGTTAATTTTAAGCGCGTATTCGATCTTTACAACAACAATGCTTCAGATGCATCATTGTTCCCTATCAAAGAAAATCATTTCTATGAAATGAATCAGGATGAAAGCTATTCTAATTTATTAAAAGATTTTCTTGCTAAACATATTTAGGAGAAAATAATGTATATTAAAGAATCTAAAGGTTTTCCTGAAGATTTTCTTTGGGGTGCAGCTTCAGCTGCCTATCAGGTAGAAGGAGCTTATGATGAAGATGGAAAAGGACTTTCATCTTGGGATGCATTTGTCAAAATCCCCGGTAAGACTTTTAAGGGGACAACAGGGGATGTAGCAGTTGATCATTATCATCGCTACAAGGAAGATGTTAAACTGATGGCCTACATTGGCCTAAAAACCTACCGCTTCTCTATTTCCTGGAGCAGAATCTTTCCCGAGGGAAATGGGAAACTGAATGAAAAAGGCCTTCAGTTTTATGATGAATTAATCAATGAATGTATAAAATACAAGATTAAGCCAATGGTAACTCTTTATCATTGGGATATGCCACAATCGCTTATAGATCAGTATGGTGGATGGGAGAGCCGCCAAAGTGTTGATGATTTCGTAAACTATGCGAAAGTGTGCTTTAGTCATTATGGTGATCGAGTAAAACACTGGATTATCATGAATGAACAGAATGTATTTACCAGTCATGGCTGGATGCTTGGGACGCATCCACCAGGAAAAATCAATGATTTAAAAATGTTCTATCAGGTCAACCATCATGTATTTATGGCACATGCCTACAGTGTTCTTGCACTTAAGGAAATGTATGATGATGCATTAGTTGGATCTTCGTTTGCTTTTTCACCTTCCTATGCGTTAACTAATAAACCAGAAGATGCCTTAAGCAAGCAGGATTATGATACTCTGCAGTCCTACTACTGGATGGATGTCTACGCCTATGGCAGATATCCACGTGCTGCGTTATCATATCTTGAATCATTGAATGTAAAAATAGAAATGGAGCCATGGGATGAAGATATCCTTAAACGTTCAGCTTTACTTGTAGATTTTATGGGAGTAAACTATTACCAGACAACAACGGTGGCCTACAATCCGCCACAAGGTGTCAATAATCTCAATGGCGAAAACAATTCGGGTAAAAAAGGGACAAAGGCAGTAACAGGAATTCCAGGCTTATATATAAATCCATCAAATGATTTCTTAGATAAGACGGACTGGGACTGGGCTATTGATCCTTCTGGTTTACGTTTTGCCTGTCGTGATATTACATCAAGATATGATCTGCCCATCATCATTTCAGAAAATGGCTTAGGCGCATTTGATAAAATAGAAGATGGGAAAATTCATGATCCTTATCGTGTAGATTATTTACGAGAACATATAAAAGAATTAAAGAAAGCCTGCGATGAAGGATGTCGTATTCTTTCTTATTGTGTATGGTCATTTACAGATGTATTAAGCTGGCTTAATGGCTATCAGAAACGCTATGGGCTCGTTTATGTCGATCGTGATGAAGAAGAAAACAGCGGTACACTAAAACGTATACCGAAGTATTCTTATTATTGGTATAAGAAAGTCATTGAATCAAATGGAGAAAATCTTTAATGCCAGTGCAAAACTGGCATTATCTTTTGGAAGGTGATAATTATGGATAGTAAAGTAAAGACAATAGCATTTAATGCGATTATTGCAGCAATATACGCAGTAATGACATTAGCTATTTCACCAATCGCATACGGTGCAGTTCAGTTGAGAGTATCAGAAATCATTATCTTTTTAGCTTTTTACAATAAAAAGTACATCCCAGGATTAGTACTAGGATGCATAATAGCTAACTTATTCTCACCACTTGGATTATGGGATGTATGCTTTGGTACAGTTGCAACAATTTTAACATTATTGGCGATGAACGCCCTACCAAATCGTTATCTTGCAGCTATTGCAGGAGGCGTATTCAACGGCATTATTGTTGGTGTGGAATTAACAATATTATTTAAAGAGTTACCACTATTCTTAAATATCTTCTATGTATTTGCAGGTGAATTTGCGATCTTGCTTATCGGTGCATTCATCTTTGGCATGATAGAAAAAAATAAGGTACTTATGGAACATCTTGAACTATAAAAAAAGGAGACTTATGTCTCCTTTTAAATTGCTTTAGTAGCTTCTTTTAGCCAAGCTCTTTCATCTTCATTTAAGAAGGAATGAAGTGTATCATAGACTTTCTTATGATAATCATTAAGCCATGTTCTCTGTTTTGGTGAAAGAAGGGATACATCTACACCATCTAGATCAATAGGAACCAATGTCAATGGCTTAAATGAAAGGAACTGTCCATATTCAGTTTCTTCATCTTTAACACAAAGAAGAAGATTCTCATGTCTAATACCATAAGCATCAGGTTTATAGTATCCAGGTTCATCACTTGTGATCATCCCTGGTTCAATAGTAGTAGGTTCTTCATCATAAGGACGAATACCCTGTGGACCTTCATGTACATTAAGGAAATGACCAACACCATGACCAGTACCATGTCTAAAGTCCATACCATATTCCCATAATGGAGCTCTTGCGACAGTATCAATGTTAATACCAGTCATACCATGTGGGAACTTTAGATTCATTAAGTTCAAGAAGCACTTCAATACAAGAGTGAAATCTCTTCTTTCATCTTCACTTAATTCCCCAAGAACAAATGTTCTTGTGATATCAGTTGTTCCATCAAGATACTGTCCACCAGAGTCAATCATCAGCATCCCTTTATTGTAGACTCTTGCACAATGATCGCTAGTAGCATGATAATGAATGATAGCACCATTTTCCTTGTATGCACAAATAGTATCAAAAGAAGGATCAAGATATAATGACTGCTTCTTTCTAAATGATTCAAGCTTATCCGCAATGCTGACTTCAGTATCTTCATCTGTCATCTTGTGATGCTTAAGCCAATACATAAATTGTGTAACAGCGACACCATCCTTGATATGTGCATGAGTTGTATTCTTAATTTCAGTATCATTCTTAATACATTTAAAATACTGTGTAGGATTCTCAGAATCATACATTTCACATGAAATAGAAGCATAAAGCTTATAGTTGATGGCACTTAAATCTACAAGAAGCTGTCCTTCCAATAGACTAACATCATGATAGATTTCATCATAATCTTTGATAGTGACACCTTTAGCATTATAGAATGTTTCCATATCATCATCGTAAGCTTCTCTTTGAAGATAAAGTGTTGCCTGATCATCTTCAATAAGTGCAAAAGATAAGACCACAGGAGAACATGCAATATCATGTCCACGAATATTAAATAACCAGCAAATATCATCTAGTGATGCAATCAAATGTGATGTAGCCCCCACATTTGCCATATAGTCTCTTAATAAAGAAAGCTTCTCTTTCACATCAGTACCATGATAAGCATCATCATAGTAGAAGGCTTTTTCATGAGAACGTTCTGGACGATTTTCCCAGATAAAAGTCATGTCTGTATCTACTAGTTCAATATTCATTTCTTCTTCAAGATCAATAAGGAAAGAGGCATTCATAACCTGTCCATCAAATCCTAGACGATCTCCAGTACGAAGATGTGAAACAAGAAAATCATGAATAGTAGGAACATTAGGCTGTCTCATTTTCATGAGTTTCACATTCTTAGGAAGTTCCTGTTCTGCCTGAATAAAATAACGCCCATCAGTCCATAGATAAGCATCTTCCTGCCCCACTAAAAGAGTACCGGCTGAACCAGTAAAGTGGGATAAGTATTTTCTGAATTGATAATAATCGCCAACCATTTCACTCTGATGATCATCATCAGTAGGAACAATGTAATAAGCGATATTATTTTTCTTTAGTTGTTCTTGTAAAGCTATAATTTCTTTCATTTTAATCACCTAGCTTATTATAACACAATAGAGACATAGTGTATCAATTTTGATATAATACAAAAAGAGGTTATTATATGAAAGCAAACATTGATATCTTTAAGAAGTGGATGCATTATCAGATTATCAGCAATGCATTGTGGCAATATGAAGAATATGACAATAAAATAGTGATCACATACCATGACTGTAAAGCAGAAATACATGTTTATGGTGATATCATTGAAGAAAGCATCAAGAAGAACGAAGAAAACATCTTTTATCTCTTTTATTCTTTTAATGATTATGCCCATGGCAAAAAGATGTTTAATGTCTTCATTGAATACTTATCCCATCAAAAACAAAAGAAGACACATAAAATTCTTCTTTCATGTAGTGGTGGTATGACAACAAGCTTCTTCAAGACAAGAATGATGGAATACTTGTCATTAAGACATCTTCATTATGAAATAGATGCAGCGGCAGTAGAAGATATTGATTATATCGCCGATCAGTATGATCTGATTCTTATTGCCCCACAGGTAAGATATTCACTTTCACATATAAAACAGATTGCACCGCAGTGTCATGTTGAACCAATAGACCCAACGGTGTTTGCCTCGTACAATTGTACCAAATTATATGAACAGATTGCGGCTTTTTATAAAATGAAGTAATCTGTTCATTTTCTTAGGAGGAAAGTATGATTCATTTTATTGACTATACTATATTAAAGCTGATTCATGAATTTGCACTTATGACTGGTAATAGATTTACACCATTTATTCGTTTTATCAGTTATCTATGTGATTCTCATGCCTTATTTCCGATTGTATGGATTTCTATCATATTAATATGTATCAAGAAAACAAGAAAAGTAGGAACAGCGATGTTGATAGCGATACTTATTAATTTCTTGTTTACTAATCTAGGATTAAAAATCATTGTTGGTAGATTAAGACCATACCAGTCGGGAAATGTGGATTATTACAACTGGTGGAAATATGTTGGTGGATTAGCAATGCGCGAGTATTCTTTCCCATCTGGACATGTCTCTACGACAATGGCAGCAATGGGGGCTGTTTTCTTTTATACAAACAAGAAGTATAGCTGGCTCGCTTTTCTTCTTGTCATATTGATGGGATTTAGTAGAAATTATCTGGTTGTTCATTATCCAACAGATGTACTTGGAGGAGCAATTATTGGCTTTATTTCAGCGTTAATTGCACGTATTTTAATAAATCGCTATTATAATTTATATATTTCTGATAATTATATTGAACAAAAATAATTTTAATAATATAATGTAATCAGGAGGTGGCAATATGAACTTTAAATGGAGCACCAATGAAACAGTTGCTTCAGTGGTATCATTCTATCCCACTAATATCACTTTAAATAAAGTGGCATGTCGTTATTTTGATGATGTGAACTATGTACTTCTAGGTGTAGATGAGTCGCAGCATCAGATTGGCATCAAGCCACTTTCAAAAGAAGAGATTGATCAGAATCTCTATGCAAGTGATTGTTACTTTAAACTGTCTCTTGGCAAATCCTATGGTCGTATCAGCAATAAGGCCTTTATGGAGATGATTGCGGATATTATTCCTTTAGATTTTAACAAGCACGGATGTTATAAATTTAAAGGACAGTATGACCAAAGACAGGATATCCTGGTTATTGATTATAAAGAAGGAGGCATATCATGAGTCCAATTCTTGTATGGGGCATTGTATTGGCCGTTGCGGTTGTATTTGAAATCGCGACAGTTGCATTAGTGAGCATCTGGTTTGCTTTTGGTAGTCTTTTAGCATTAATTGCGGCCTGCTTAAAGGCAAGTCTTTCTGTACAGATTATCATCTTTGTCTTAGGAAGCTTGTTGACATTGGTATTAACAAGACCACTAGCTAGTAAAATGTTGCACGGTCAGATCACAAAGACAAATGTAGATCGTCTGATTGGCAAGAAGGGTGTTGTCACTAAGAGCCTTACTGCTTATGAAATGGGAGAAGTAAAATTACTTAATGGTACATGGCGTGCATTAAGTAAAACAAAGGATGAGATTACTGAAGGTAGTCAAGTAAAGGTGTTAGCCATTGAGGGCAATCATCTTATCGTAGAAGAAATATAGGAGGAAAATTTTTATGACATTTGGTTTTATTTTAAGTGCAGTACTCATTATTATTGTTATTATTATCGTATTAAACACTATTAAGATCGTGCCACAGTCTTATGCTTATGTTGTTGAAAGATTAGGTGCCTACAATCACACAATGAATGTTGGTCTTCATATCATGGTGCCATTTGTAGATCGCATCAGTAATCGTGTCTCATTAAAAGAACAGGTTATGGATTTCCAGCCACAGCCAGTTATCACTAAAGATAATGTTACAATGCAGATTGATACTGTTGTTTATTTCCAGATTACAGATCCAAAGTTATTTACTTATGGCGTTGTAAGACCAATCAATGCGATTGAAACATTGACAGCCACTACTTTACGTAATATTATCGGTGAACTTGAATTAGATGAAACATTAACTTCAAGAGATATCATCAATTCAAGAATGCGTTCTATCCTAGATGAAGCAACTGATCCTTGGGGAATCAAGGTTAACCGTGTAGAAGTTAAGAATATCATTCCACCTAGAGATATTCAGGAAGCCATGGAAAAACAGATGCGTGCTGAACGTGAAAGACGTGAAGCGATTCTTGTGGCCGAAGGCCGTAAGCAGGCTGCTATCCTTAATGCCCAGGGTGACAAAGAATCATTGGTATTAAGAGCTACTGCTGAAAAAGAAGCAGCCATCGCAAGAGCTGAAGGTCAGGCTGAAGCTTTAAGACTTGTCTATGAAGCACAAGGAAAAGCTATCAACTATATCAATGCTGCAAATCCAAATGATGCTTATGTACAGCTAGAAGGATTAAAAGCATTAAAAGATCTTTCAAATGGTACAGCTACTAAGATCATCGTGCCAAGCAATCTTCAGGGATTAGCTGGAACTTTGACAAGCGCTGCTGAAATATTAAAAGAAGATAAGTAAAAAATCAGTCCTCATGGGGACTGATTTTTATGTCTTTAAATGAAATAAGTTCAATGTTGTTATTGTTAAGATACTCTTTAACAAGAGGATCTTTCCAAAAAGAAAGTTCCTCTTCTCTACCTGTTGAATAACTAGAAAGCTTTTCAAGTTCATCATCACAATAGCCAGAATGAGTCATGATTTCAATGGTACCTGTATGTGATTCACATATTTTAGCGAAATCTTCAATGTGGCATAGATCATTCTTGAAATGAATAACGGGAACAGGTTCATAATCATTGATGATATGATTAAGCTTACGTACAGGAAGATCATATTTTCTAGATAATCTTCTATAGACATCAGGATAATAATCTTGGATATTATGATGCGCATCAAGATGCGTTGGCTTATGTCCTGTCATTTTAATAAAAGCATCAATCTGAGCTTTCCATTCTTCATAGAGTTCTTCTGTATCAATGTTTATATTGTCATACTCATGTGGCTTTTTGAAGCGATTATCAATAAGAAAGCTTTTTCCTTGAGTCAAGGGTTTAAGAAAAGTAACGTTGAGATGTACACCTACACCAATGTTAAGGTCTTTAACAGCTTCCAATGATTCTTTAGCATAGGGACTGTTCATAAGAACAGTGGTTGAAGTGATGACACCTTCTTTATAGCCATCGATGATTCCCTTGGTAATAGAGGGAGTCATCCCTAAATCGTCTGAATTAATAATTAATTTATTTATCATGAGAATCTCTCCTTTTTAAAAGCATAGCATAGAAGAATGATTTCTTCTTCTTTTTTAGTAAGAATTTTGACAATCTATTTCATGTGTTGTATAAATGATAAAGAAAGAGGTGAGAAGATGAAACAGATTGTAGTTGCATCTACCAATAAAGGAAAAATAAGAGAAATAAAGGCGATGCTTGAAGGCATTGGCATTGAAGTAATCTCTATTAAAGATGTTCTTGGATATAATCCAGATGTAGAAGAAACTGGTAAAACATTTGTTGAAAATGCAGTTATTAAAGCTGAAACAGTTATGAAGATGATCAATAAGCCAACATTGGCAGATGATTCTGGATTAGAAGTAGATGCCTTAGATAAAGCACCTGGTATTTATTCTTCAAGATGGATGGGAGAAGATACTCCTTATAGCATCAAGAACCAGGCTATCATTGATAAGGTTGCAGGAAAAGAACGTACTGCTAGATTTATTTGTGCAATGGCACTTGCGATTCCAGGAGAAGAAACAATTACTATTCAGGAATCTTTTGAGGGAGAAATCAATGATCGTATTGAAGGAGAAAATGGTTTTGGCTATGATCCAATCTTCTATTTCCCACCACTTAAGAAAACATCAGCCACAATGAGTCTAGAAGAAAAGAATCAGCATTCTCATCGTGCAAAAGCATTAAAGAAGCTATATAAGATATTAAAGGAGCATCAATAAATGAATCATATTGTACTTGTACATCCAGCTATTCCACAAAATACTGGCAATATCATGAGAACATGCGTTGCTACTAACACACATCTTCATTTGATTAAGCCATTAGGCTTTTCATTGGATGATAAGCATATGAAAAGAGCAGGATTGGATTATATTAAGGATCTTAATTTAACAGTTTATGAAAACTGGGAAGATTTTGTATCTAAGAATAAAGGATATTATCATTTCTATACAAGATATTCTAATCGTACATATACAGAAGAAGACTATACACAAGAAGGAGAACATTATTTATTCTTTGGACATGAACATGATGGAATTCCTCATGATATCCTAAGAGATCATCTTGATGAATGTGTCAGAATTCCAATGTTTGCGTCTTCACGTTCTCTTAACTTATCAAATACTGTTGCTATTGGTATTTATGAATGTCTACGTCAGCAGGATTTCCCTCAATTGGTAAGACATGAAGTACAAAAGGGAGAAGACTTTCTGCTTAGAGAAGCTGAATAGAAATTTAAAGCACTTCAAAATTAATGAAGTGCTTTTCTTTATATCGTGATATAATAGGGGATAAGGGAGAATAATATGAGATATTTCTTAAATAATGCAAGAGGGAAAGATATCTTTACGGGCTTGCTTTTTTCATTAGCAATTATTATAGGAGCTGTTCTTTTGGTGACGTTTTGTCCAATTATTTATCAGGTGGGCATTTCTTCTTATGATCTAGAAGGATATACGGGATTAAGCAATGCCCAGATGGTGAAGAGCTTAACGACAATATGCCATTATCTTACATTGTCTGCAAAAGAACCTTTGCAAGTTCCTTATTTTACTTTAACAAAGGAAACATTGATTCATTTTAAGGATGTAAAAGCCATCTACGCATTTTTGCAGGTGTTCTTTATTATTGATGTAGTTATCTTATCATTTATGATAAGAAGTCACCTTAAAGAAAGCAACGTTGAATTCCTTAATGTGACAGGAAAAATCTCAGTGGTCATTGTGGCTTTCTTTGGTTTTTTATCATTAACATCTTTTGATGAAGCATTCATCTTGATGCATCAAATGCTTTTTAGAAATAACTATTGGCTTATTGATCCGGTTAAAGATCCCATTATACGCATTTTTCCAGAAATGTTTTTTAATCATTGTCTAATAGGAATATTATTCTTGATTGTAGTTGTTAATATTGTATTACAGTTTCTTTATCGAAAGGTAAGACATTCTTTATAAAGAATGTGGAGGGTGAAAGTGAAATGGAAAATACTACGTTTCCTAGTGAATCATTAAAAGAGTATGATGTTGTTGTGATATTATCGTACTATCAGGGAAAACTATTATTAAGCAGAGAAAAGAAGAATCTGGCCTGGGAATTTCAGGGTGGAGCATTGGAAGAAGGAGAGATTCCATCTAGTGCGGCACGACGTATTTTATATAATGAATCAGGAGCATGCGGCTTTAATCTTCAGCCGATGTGTGATTTTATTTATAATGAAAAGAAGGGAATGGCTTTTCTAGCAACAGTCTATGAATTAGGTCCATTAAGTGATGGAGAAATGAGAGAACGTAAAGCGTTTGATGTTCTTCCAGCAAAATGGCATTATCCTGAACTTTCTTCATTATTGTTAAAATATAAAGAAGAAATAGAAGAATAAAAGGTGTAGGACATGTGTCCTACACCTCTTTTTTAATCAAAGAATTTATATTCTTCAAAGAATGACTGTGGATGGTCGCAAGCTGGACATTTTTCTGGAGCAGCTTCAGCTTCAACAACAAAACCGCAGTTATTGCACTTCCATAATACTTTTTCATCTTTCTTGAAAGCTTTGCCTTCTTCGATGTTCTTTAATAGATGAAGATAACGATCTTCATGCATCTTTTCAGCACGAGCGATTGCTCTTAATACAGCAGCAATTTCAGGGAAACCTTCTTCTTCAGCTGTTTTAGCGAATGATGGATACATATCAGTCCATTCTTCGTTTTCACCAGCAGCTGCAGCCTTAAGATTTTCTTCAGTAGTACCCATAAGTACAGGGAAGCTACCTTCTACTGGAATAGTTTCACCCTTTAAACCACCTGCATTTAATAATTTCATAAGACGTTTTGCATGTTCTTTTTCCTGGTTAGCAGTTTCTTCAAAAATATTCTGAACCTGAACATAACCATCTTTCTTAGCCATAGAAGCCCAGAAAGTATAACGGTTTCTTGCCTGTGATTCACCTGCGAATGCATGCATTAAGTTTTCTGCAGTCTTTGTACCTTTGAGATTCATATCTTTTGTTCCTCCTTCTTTTTTGCGCAATCAGCACATTCGCCAATAAAATTGACGCGAGAGTAATGGATGGTGGCACCCGATTTTTTTACAGAGTCAATGAGCTTCTGATGAAGCTCATTCTCTGGGAATATATCTACAATTTTCCCACATGTCTGACAAAATAGATGATAGTGTGGTGAGAGATTGCCATCATAGTGAACAGTCTGATCATTGCTTTTCACCTGTCTTATAATATCATGTTGAACAAGAACATTAAGATTACGATAAACTGTTCCAAGTGAAATATCTGGGATGACTTTTTTCGCTTTATTGTAGATTTCCTCTGCTGTCGGATGTGTTGATTCACTATTTAATATAGCTAATATTAAATCTCTATGTTTTGATTGCCGCATTTTTACACTCATGATATATCTCCTTAAGTAGTAATTGTTACTACTTAACTATATTATAGTGCATTTTTATATCTTTGAAAAGATATTCTATGGATTTCGTTGAAATCCCGTGATACTCTAAAGTTGGTGATTAAATGAAAGCAATTTTATTAGCATTAAAATATACAACAGACTATGACTTTGATATTTCTATAAAAGAACTCAAAGAACTATGTCGTGCCTGTCAGATTGAAGTTACACACATTGTCACACAGGCAGCTGATCCTAATAAAACAACATATGTAGGGATTGGTAAGATCAAGGAAATCAGACATCTTATTGAAGATGAAGATATGGTCATCTTCAATGAAGAACTCACTCCATTACAGTTAAGAAACATCTCCGATCTACTTGGCATTGAAGTCAAAGATCGTACTGATCTGATCTTAAGAATATTTGAATCACGTGCACGTACAAAAGAAGCAAAGCTTCAGGTAGAAGTGGCACGCCTTAAATATGAACTGCCACGACTAGCTGGGGCACATGAAGAAATGTATTCACAGCAAGGTGGATCGGGATTTAGAGGATCTGGTGAACAGCAGATAGAAATAGAACGACGTCATATTAGAAGACATATGGCACAGGTCTATAAGGAATTAAGAGAAGTGACGAAGGAAAGACAGACGCAAAGAAAACGTCGTGAGAATATGAAGGTGGTTGCTTTGGTAGGCTATACCAATGCGGGAAAATCTACACTATTGAATCTTTTTACACAAAAGAAAGTGTACAGTGAAGATATGTTATTTGCGACACTTGAAACATCTACACGACAGGCGGTACTTAAAAATAATCGTACTATTCTTATGAGTGATACTGTTGGTTTTATTTCTCAGCTTCCTCATCATCTTATAGAAGCATTTAAATCAACTTTAGAGGAAGTCAAGGAAGCAGATCTTATTCTTCATGTAGTAGATGCCTCATCTCCATATGCCAATAAGCAAATTGAAGTAACCAATATGGTACTTAAAGAATTAGGTGTAGAAACACCGATGCTTTACGTCTATAACAAATGTGATCTCGAACAGGCAGAATTCATTGTTCCAAGAGATCCATATGTATTTATTTCTGCTAAGAACAATCTTCATATTGATAAGCTAGAAGATGAAATCATTAAGATCATCTATAAAGATGAAGAAAGAATAACACTCTATATTCCTTATGAAGAAGGGGATCTTTATAAAAAGCTGATCAGAGAAACAACGCTTATAAAAGAAGAATTTCAGGATGAATGCATAGCTATCACAATAGAAGCACCAACTTATTATGCAAATAAATATAGCAGATATAGAAAAGTATGATAGAATGAAAAAAACGAGGTGAGACGATGAATGTAAAAGAAATCGCTAAAGCGATGAAAAAAGATGCCCCACAGCTTGCATCTACTCAAGTTGAAGAAAGAAATAAAGCTTTAGAGATGATTAAAGCTTCTTTAGAAGAACATAAAGAAGACATCTTTAAAGCCAATAAAGAAGATTTAAAATACGCAGATGAAAAAGGTGTAACACCAGCTGTAAAAAAACGTCTTAAATTTGATGAAAACAAACTTCATGATGTCATTGCTGGCATTGATCAGTTAATTTCATTAAATGATCCACTACATAAGATCTTATTAAAAAGAGAATTAGATCAAGATCTAGTTTTAACACGTATCTCTGTACCAATCGGAGTAATCGGTGTAATCTTTGAAGCAAGACCAGATGCATTAGTACAGATTTCAACACTTTGTATCAAGAGTGGAAACTGCGCTATTCTTAAGGGAGGAAAAGAAACTGCCAATACTAATAAGGCACTTTTCACTCTTATTAAAGAAGCAGCCATCAAGGCTGGTCTTCCAGAAAACTGTCTTGCACAGGCAGAAGCACATAGTGAAATTGATGAGCTTCTTAAATGTGAAAAAGATGTGGACTTGCTTATCCCAAGAGGATCTAATGCGTTTGTACAATATATTATGAACAATACAAAAATTCCTGTAATGGGTCATGCGGATGGAATCTGTCATATTTATGTGGATAAAGATTACGATATCAATAAACTTGTTCCTATCATTATTGATGCTAAAACACAATATACTGCTGCCTGCAATGCGGTTGAGACTATTCTTGTCAACAGAAGTGTTGCTAAAGAAGTATTGCCAGTATTAAAGGCCGCATTTGAGGATAATGGTGTCAAGATGAGAGGTACAGAAGAAGTGAATGATATTATTTCCGTGGAAATTATGGACGATTTCCACACTGAATATCTTGATCTTGTCGTATCTATTAAGCTTGTCGATGATGTTAAAGAAGCCATTGAACATATCAACTTCTATGGTTCACATCACACAGATGCTATCATTACAGAAAATGAAGCAACAGCTAAAGAATTCATGGCTATGGTTGATTCAGCAGGTGTCTACTGGAACGTATCGACACGATTTGCGGATGGCTTTAGATATGGATTTGGTGCCGAAGTTGGAATCAGTACATCTAAGCTTCATGCAAGAGGACCAGTTGGACTAGAAGGATTGATCACTTATAAATATCAGCTAGTCGGTAAAGGTCAGATTGTCGCTGATTACGCATCAGGTGCTTCATCTTTCCATTTTAAAGATCTATAAAAAAAGGGGCTGACCCGGATAGATAATCTGGATTAGTTTTCAAAAATAAAATGCGCCGGATAAATCCGACGCATTTTTTGGTATAATGTAATTATGAAAACTACAACATTAAACCATAAAAATTATAGCGCATTTCAGAC